>NZ_AUTI01000119.1:0-1532 GCF_000497995.1 Pseudoalteromonas sp. TB25 | reverse complement strand
GGTTTTAAAGAGTTATGGGACACACAACCTCAAAGCGAGCTTATTAAGCAATTAGTTGACGAATACGCTGCAAACATAGCAAATCACACACATTGCTTCAGCGGTGTTGAATCGTTGCTTATTGCCCTTGATCAGAAAAAGATCAAATGGGGGATCATGACTAACAAACCAGGGTTTTTAACTGATCCTTTAGTGGCAGCAATTCCCGCATTGAAAAATGCTAGTGTAGTAATAAGTGGCGACACCTTAGCTGAAGCTAAGCCATCACCTTTACCGCTGCTACACTGTGCAAAGCTTATGGGAGTGCAACCAAAACGCTGTTTGTACATTGGTGATGCACAGCGAGACATACAAGCAGGCAAAGCCGCAGGTATGCGCACAGCAACGGCACTTTGGGGTTACATACCAAGTATTGATGAAGCCAACAGCTGGAATGCTGATTTTAACTGGCAAAGCCCAATTGATGGTTTTAACCATATATAGTGCCACGTTAATTAATAAACACTATATATTGTGATTGTGTTAGTTTTTACGCAAAGCTTGCTGATAAAAAAAGCAGTCAAAATTTATTTTTAAAATGCGTAAATTTAGCAGATCATTAGTTGATTTTTGCATATTTCAACTTAAATGATTGTTCGAAGGTGAGTATCTACTAACACAAATACGTTATCCCGAAGTTATCCACAAATAGGGGCAATTATGTCCCTTGCAAAACAACTCAGACCACACTATCTTGTGATCTCTAAATTGAACAACACCAGATATTGTGGCCAAATGTTATTCAATTAAATTCGCAAATATGGCGAAACTTATAATAAATGAGTATATACCTCGCCCCGGCGAGGTATAAAGCATTGGTCAAAATACATAATTCCCAAGGAATACAGGCAAATGAACCAACAGTTATCTGTAAGCAAACGTGACGGGCGTAAAGAGCCTCTTGATCTGGATAAGATCCATCGCGTTATTGAGTGGGCCGCCGAAGGTTTAAACAACGTTTCGGTTTCGCAAGTTGAATTAAAGTCGCACATTCAGTTTTACGACGGTATTCGTACTAAAGACATTCACGAAACCATCATTAAAGCAGCAGCGGATCAGATTTCAAAAGAATCGCCTGATTACCAATACTTAGCTGCACGTTTAGCTGTATTCCATTTACGTAAAAAAGCGTACGGTCAATTTGAGCCACCACGTTTATTTGACCACGTAACAAAAATGGTTGGCGATAAACGCTATGATGCTCATTTACTAGTAGATTACACAGAGCAAGAGTTAGATGAGCTTGATGCATACCTTGATCATTCTCGCGATCTTAACTTTAGCTACGCTGCTGTAAAGCAACTTGAAGGTAAGTACCTCGTTCAAAACCGTGTATCGGGTGAAATATACGAAAGTGCACAGTTTTTATATATTTTAGTTGCGGCAAGCTTATTTTCAGATTACCCACGTGAAACACGTACTGATTACATTAAACGTTTTTACGATGCAGTATCTTTATTTAAAATATCTCTACCAACGCCAATTATGTCGGG
>NZ_AUTI01000118.1:0-2466 GCF_000497995.1 Pseudoalteromonas sp. TB25 | reverse complement strand
GGTCGTTTATATTGGCTTAAAGTATATCAGTTACCACTAGCGAGTCGTGCAGCGCGCGGTAAGCCAATTGTTAACTTGTTACCACTTGAAGCTGATGAACGTATTACTGCTATATTGCCAGTACGCGAGTACGCAGAAGATAAATACATCTTTATGGCAACAGCATTTGGTACAGTTAAGAAAACACCATTAACGGCTTACAGTCGTCAACGTGCAAGCGGTATTATTGCTGTTAACTTAAATGATGGCGATAGCCTGATTGGTGTTGATATTACCGATGGTAGCAATGAAATTATGTTGTTCACTGATGCAGGTAAAGTTGTACGCTTTAAAGAAGCTGAAGAAACAACAGTTGTTGATGAAAACGGTAACCCAGTATTAGACGAAGAAGGTAATCCTGAGATTCGTTTCAAAGGTGTTCGCCCAATGGGTCGTACTGCTACAGGTGTTCGTGGTATTAAAATGGCCGATGATCAACGCGTAGTATCGTTAATTGTACCAAAAACTGACGGTGCTATTTTAACGGTAACTGAAAATGGTTACGGTAAGCGTACACAACTAGAAGATTACCCATCTAAGAGCCGTGCAACACAGGGTGTTGTATCTATCAAGGTGAGTGAGCGTAACGGTGCTGTTGTTGGCGCTGTACAAGTTGATGATAACGACGAAATCATGATTATTTCAAATCGTGGTACCTTAGTACGTACTCGCGTTAATGAAGTTTCTACGGTTGGACGTAACACCCAAGGTGTTATTTTGATCAGAACTATTGACGAAGAGCAAGTAGTTGGTTTACAACGTATAGAAGAGATTGAAGTTACAGAAAGTGACTTGATTGATATTGAAGACGTTGAAACTGTAGATACGGTTATTGATGAAGTAGCGGATGATAATCCTCCTTCAGAATAATTGATATTGAAAAAGCGGCCTTGGCCGCTTTTTTTAATGTTGTTGAAAAAAATTAATAGGGTGTGAAGTTATATTCATTCACTAAAACTCAAAGGTTTAGTGGGTGGGTATTGAGCATTCATGCTAAGTAGTTAAATTACTGGAATGAGGCAAAGGTAATGAGTAAATATAATTTTTGTGCGGGGCCAGCTATGCTTCCGCAAGCGGTTATGAAAAAAGCACAAAAAGAGTTTCTAGATTGGCAAGATTTAGGTGTGTCTGTGATGGAAATAAGCCATCGTAGCAAAGAGTTTTTAGCCCTTACAGCTAAATGTGAAGCCAGCCTTCGTCGCCTAATGAATATCAGTGATGAATTTGAAGTGCTGTTTATGCATGGTGGTGGTCGTGGTCAGTTTAGTGCTGTGCCATTAAATTTACACCAAGAAGGCAAAGCTGCGGTTTATTGCGAAAACGGCGTGTGGTCAAAAAGTGCAACAGACGAGGCCAACAAGTTTACTCAAGCAACCTCTATTGATGTGCGTAATGATGCCAATGGCGAGTTTTCTATTAAACAGGTTGCTGATTGGGTGTTACCAGAAGATGCATCTTACATTCACTATTGCCCTAACGAAACGGTTGACGGCTTAGAAATTTTTGATGTACCAAGCCACCCAACTGCACCGATCGTTGCTGATATGTCGTCAACTATTTTATCACGCGAAATAGACGTTAATAAATTTGATTTAATTTACGCTGGTGCGCAAAAAAATATCGGCCCGTCGGGCATATCAATCGTTATTGTTCGTAAAACATTACTTGAGCGTGAAGGCTTACCTAAGCCAGGCATTTTAGATTACGCATTAGAAGCAAAACAAGGCAGCATGTTTAACACGCCTCCTACATTTGCTTGGTATTTAGCTGCTGAAGTATTTCAATGGCTTGAAAGTAATGGTGGCGTAAAAGCGATGGAAGTTCAAAATATTGCTAAAGCGCAGCTACTTTATGACTTTATTGATGAATCGAGCTTTTATACCAATAAAGTAGCTAAACATTGCCGTTCACGTATGAATGTTCCGTTTTGGCTTAATGATGAAAGCTTAAATGATAAGTTTGTTGCTCAGTCTAAAGATGCAGGGTTACTCGCTCTTGAAGGCCACAGAATTGTGGGCGGTATGCGCGCAAGTATTTATAACGCAATGCCTATTGAAGGTGTTCAAGCACTTGTAGACTTTATGGCTGCTTTTGCAAAGGAGCACAGCTAATGGAGCAGCTTCGTTTAGAACCTATTTCTAGAGTAAATGGCACAGTAACCCTACCAGGTTCAAAGAGTCTATCGAACAGAATTTTATTATTAGCAGCACTTGCAAGCGGTACTACCGTTGTAGAAAACTTACTTGATAGTGACGATATACGCCATATGCTGGGCGCCTTAAAGTTATTAGGTGTAAATGTAACTTTAAATGATGACCGCACTGTAGCCACCGTAGAGGGTGTTAGTGGTGTGTTTAATACACCGACTGAGCCATTGTTTTTAGGTAATGCGGGTACTGCTTATAGACCTTTAACGGCAGTACTTGC
>NZ_AUTI01000117.1:0-3622 GCF_000497995.1 Pseudoalteromonas sp. TB25 | reverse complement strand
CAGCCGCCAAAAAGGTTAGGCTAAAAAATAGGACGTTTGTCCAAATAATCGGTGGTTTATTCATAATTCTCAATCTCAGCGTACAACTGTAAGCTAAAATAGTATTTCAAACTCTCGTCGTCAAGTATTAGACTGTACAATTG
The DNA here is from genome assembly GCF_000497995.1 of Pseudoalteromonas sp. TB25. Lineage (NCBI taxonomy): Bacteria > Pseudomonadati > Pseudomonadota > Gammaproteobacteria > Alteromonadales > Pseudoalteromonadaceae > Pseudoalteromonas > Pseudoalteromonas sp. TB25. The sequence goes on along the minus strand of NZ_AUTI01000117.1, from coordinate 3,479 downwards.
AGCTAATATCACTAAATATTCATATAAAATAATTCAGGGAGCTGTTGATGTCGGGTGTTAGAGCGCAACAGAAACAAAAAACACGACAGGCGTTAATTCAAGCGGCATTTAATCAGCTGAGTGCTGATCATAGTTTTTCGAATTTAAGTTTACGCGAAGTAGCACGAGAAGCTGGTATTGCCCCAACTTCTTTTTATCGTCATTTTAAAGACATGGATGAGCTAGGTTTAACCATGGTAGACGAAGCCGGTTTAACTCTTCGCCAACTAATGCGTCAAGCACGCAGACGAATAGCAAACGATGGCGGCAGTGTTATAAATACCTCAGTGGTTACTTTTATGGAGTTTATTGATAACTCAAGTAACCAATTTAGGTTGTTGCTGCGAGAACGCTCAGGGACTTCTAAAGCATTTAGAGCCGCTGTAGCCCGCGAGGTAAAACATTTTATTTTAGAGCTGGCTCATTATTTAGAAAGCGAAACTAAATGTAATGCTATGCATGCCTATATTCAGGCGGAATCTATGGTAACGCTCGTATTTAATGCGGGTGCAGAGGCGCTCGATATAGAAGGATTGCAACGCGACGAATTGATTGAGCGCGTTATTTGGCAGCTGCGTTATATTACTCGTGGAGCCGGGCATTACGTAAGAGAAACGAATAAAGAAGCATAGCTTAAAAAAATTGTAAAAAGTTAATATAAGCACGGTATATTGCAGTGCTTATTAATTTAAGCGTCGCTAGTTACGTATTTGTTGTTTTAATTCCCAATATAGACCTATGTTGAATTAAAAAACCCAATTGAATCGTTTTTAAATCTATTGTGTAGAATATTTATGCTTGCTTGGTGCGGCTATGAATGTTAAAAATAGGCTTCACTGAACACACACACAAGAAAACAAGATGCATATTATTCGTTTAATTACACTAAAACTTAACCTCTTACTGCTATGGCAAGTAAGCGGGGATTAGTGTGTTTGCATCGAGTTGAACACTAAAAAACCCCGCAATTGCGGGGTTTTTTTTATCTCGCGGCTGGGATTAATTGAAATTTGGGTAATATAGGAATGAGGGGCAGTTATGCAAGAGCAAGATAAAGTATGGATTTTTGATACCACCTTACGTGATGGCGAACAGGCGCTTAAAGCAAGCCTTACTGAAGATGATAAAATTCAATTAGCACATACAATTAGCCGCTTGAATGTGGATGTGATGGAAGTTGGCTTTCCGGTTTCAAGCCCTGCTGATTTTCGCTCGGTGCAACGTATTGCAACCGAAGTAAAAGGTCCAATTATTTGTGGTTTAGCACGCTCAGTTGCTAAAGACATTGAAGCCTGTGGCGAAGCACTTCGCACAGCACAGCAAAGCCGTATTCATACTTTTATTGCTACAAGCCCTTTGCACCTTGAACATAAATTACGTATGAGCTTAGACGATGCAACGGCAATGGCTGTTAAATCAATTAAATTGGCACGTAACTATACTGATGATGTTGAGTTTTCGTGTGAAGATGCTGGTCGTACGCCGCATTGGGATTTATGTAAAATTGTTGAGCAGGCAATTAATGCCGGGGCTTCAACTATTAACTTGCCAGATACCGTTGGTTTTGTAACGCCAGACGAATACGCCGCGATGATCCGTCATTTAATGAATAACGTGCCAAATATTGATAAAGCGCGCTTAAGTGTGCATTGCCATAACGATTTAGGTTTAGCAGTAGCAAACTCGGTAGCCGCAGTGCAAGCCGGTGCGCGCCAAATTGAGTGTACTATTAATGGCATTGGTGAGCGGGCTGGTAACTGCTCGCTTGAAGAAGTGGCGATGATTATGAAAATGCGCCACGACCACTTAAAAGTATACACCGATATTAAAAGTGAAGAAATTTACCGCGCATCTCGTCAAGTGGCTAAAATTTGTAATATGCCAGTACAACCAAATAAAGCGATTGTTGGCGAAAACGCCTTTGCACATAGCTCTGGCATTCACCAAGATGGTGTATTAAAAGCGCAAAATACTTATGAGATTATGTCGCCAGAAAGCGTTGGTGTGCCAAGCAACCAATTAAATATGACTTCGCGTTCGGGTCGTCATGTTATTGAGCATCGCTTAGAAGAGTTAGGCTATCAAAAATCTGATTACGATATGGATGGCTTATACAAAAGCTTTATCGAATTGGCTGACCAAAAAGGCACCGTATACGATTACGACCTTGAGGCGATGATTTACTTTAATCAAATTAACGACAAAGATGAAAAATACCAATTAGAATTTGTTAACTCAGCCTCTAACTCACAATCAGTAGCAAGCTCTACGATTGGAATGCGAATTGATGGCGAAGCTAAACAAGAAGCCGCGACAGGTAATGGCCCAGTAGAAGCGTCGTTTGCAGCTATTGAACGCTTAACCGGTATGAGCGTTGAAATGATTGAATATAACTTAGAAGCAACAGGCCAAGGCGCAAGCTCATTAGGGCAAGTAAATATTATAGCTAAATACGATGGCCGACCTTACCACGGTGCGGGCATTGCAGCGGATGTGGTTGAAGCGTCGGTACGCGCCATGATCCGTGTTTATAACTTAATTTATCGTGCACAAAAAGTGTCTGATTTAAAACAACAAAGGAAAGCAGGATGAGTAAAACAAACTACAGCGTTGCAGTATTAGCTGGCGACGGTATTGGCCCAGAAGTAATGGCAGCAGCAGAGCAAGTACTTGATGCTGTGAGCAATAAGTTTGGTTTTACATTAAACCGTCAGCATCATGCTATTGGTGGCGCAGCCATTGATGAATTTGGTGAAGCATTACCACCAAAAACACTTAGTGCTTGTGAAAGTGCCGATGCCATTTTATTTGGTTCGGTAGGCGGTCCTAAATGGGAAAACTTACCACCAAACGAGCAACCGGAGCGCGCATCGTTATTGCCGCTTCGTAAGCACTTTGGTTTGTTTTGTAATTTACGCCCTGCACAGTTATTACCTGCATTAAGTGCAGCGTCGCCACTTCGCGCTGATATTAGCGAAAAAGGGTTTGATATTTTATGTGTGCGCGAACTAACTGGCGGCATTTATTTTGGTGAAAAAGGCCGCAGTGGTGAAGGCGCTGAAGAGTTTGCATTTGATACGCAAACATACTCACGAAAAGAAATTGAGCGTATTGCACGCTTTGCTTTTGAAGCAGCAAAACTACGTAGTAACCATGTTACCTCTGTTGATAAAGCCAATGTATTAGCATCAAGCGTATTATGGCGCGAAGTAGTCACCGAAGTAAGCAAAGACTACCCAGAAGTAAGCTTAGATTACATTTACGTAGATAACGCCGCTATGCAGTTAGTTAAGCAGCCTAGCCAATTTGATGTATTACTTTGTGATAACTTATTTGGCGATATTTTGTCAGATGAGTGCGCCATGATCACAGGCTCAATGGGCTTATTACCATCGGCAAGCTTGAATCAATCGGGTTTTGGATTGTACGAGCCAGCAGGC
>NZ_AUTI01000116.1:0-1824 GCF_000497995.1 Pseudoalteromonas sp. TB25 | reverse complement strand
GGCTACCGGTGCAATGGCACTGTTAATGGTAACGCTGGTTAAAGACCATGGTTTGGAATACTTACTGGTTGCTACCTTACTCACTGGTGTACTACAAATATTTGCAGGCTTTTTAAAGCTCGGTGAATTAATGCGCTTTGTATCGCGCTCTGTTGTAACAGGGTTTGTAAATGCGCTGGCGATTTTAATATTTATGGCGCAGTTACCTGAGCTGACTAATGTTACTTGGCATGTTTATGCGATGACCGCAGCGGGCTTAGGTATTATTTACTTATTTCCGTATATTCCAACTATTGGCAAAATATTTCCCTCTCCTTTAGTGTGTATTGTTGTTATTACACTGGTTTCAATATTTTTGGGTCTTGATATAAGAACCGTTGGCGACATGGGCGAACTACCAGACACTCTACCTATATTCTTATGGCCCGATGTCCCCCTAACACTCGAAACACTGCAAATTGTTTTACCGTATTCAATTGGTCTTGCTGTTGTGGGCTTACTTGAGTCAATGATGACCGCCACTATTGTTGATGACTTAACTGATACAACGAGCGATCGTAATAAAGAATGTAAGGGCCAAGGTATTGCTAATATTGGCGCAGGCTTATTTGGTGGTATGGCGGGTTGCGCTATGATTGGGCAATCAATTATTAATGTTAAATCGGGTGGTCGCGGCAGGCTTTCTACCTTTATTGCAGGCTCATTTTTAATCATCATGGTGGTGTTTTTAGATGAATGGCTGCAGTTAATTCCTATGGCAGCCTTAGTTGCGGTAATGATTATGGTATCGATTGGTACGTTTTCGTGGACATCTGTTAAGGATTTAAAAAAGAACCCGCTTTCATCAAATGTAGTGATGATTTCCACCGTTATTGTGGTTGTTGCCACGCATAACCTAGCCATTGGCGTTTTAGTTGGTGTGTTGTTAGCTACGTTGTTTTTTGCCAATAAAATTGGTCGCTTTATGGTGGTTAAAACCAAGCATGATGAAAGCAACGATAAAATAACCTATGAAGTCGTTGGCCAAGTATTTTTTGCCTCAGCTGAGCAATTTATTGCATCGTTCGATTTTAAAAATGCGGTTTCTAACGTGGTAATTGATTTAACCCATGCACATTTTTGGGATATAACTGGTGTATCGTCACTCGACAAGGTGGTTATTAAATTTAGGCGTGAAGGCGCAACGGTTAGTATTATTGGTATGAATAGCGCAACCGAAACTGTAATTGATAAATTTGGTGTGCATAACAACCCTGAAGAAGTCGAAAAACTACTTGGCGGACATTAAGGAGAATGCAATGACTAAAATAATTACCTATGTAGATGGCTCAGCCATTACTAAAAATGTAACCGATGCTGCTATTTGGGCTTCAAAAAAGCTAAATAAACCAATTAGCTTTGTGCATACAATTGAAAAAACGCAGCAAACTAATATCGGCGACTACTCTGGTAGTATTGGGCTTGGTGCACAGTCAACACTTCTTGATGAAATGACTAAGCTTGACGAACAACGCTGCAAAGTAAGTTTAAAAATGGCTGACGAATTATTAAATTCAGTAAGTGAGCATGCTAAATCGGCAGGTGTTACTAATTTTGAACTAATTAAGCGCCACGGTGATTTGCTCGATACCGTTATAGACTTAAAAGACGATACACGCCTTATTGTTATTGGCCAAAATGGTGCTGGACATAGTAATAGCTTCGCGGTGCTGGGCTCACATATAGAAACCTTAGTGCGCAATGCAACACAACCTATTTTGCTTATTCCTGAAACATTTAAACAGCCTAAATCATTTATGATTGCGTACGACGGCCGCGAAACAG
>NZ_AUTI01000115.1:0-9138 GCF_000497995.1 Pseudoalteromonas sp. TB25 | reverse complement strand
CCGCCAGCTTTAACCGAACCAATTACTTGCTCGCCTAGTACAGTATCGCCTTCGTTGTGAATGATATCACCCATGATGCCGTCTTCTTGAGCTACTACTTCAAGAACAACTTTATCTGTTTCAATATCTACCAAGTTTTGGTCGCGTGTTACAGCGTCGCCTGGTTGTACATGCCATGTAGCAATTGTTGCGTCTGCAACTGATTCTGGAAGTACAGGTACTTTAATGTCCACTTCTTTACCTTCTGATGCTGGTGCTGATTGCGCCGTTGGCGCGTCTTCTGATTTAGCTGGTGCTGATTCTTCTTTAGATGAACCTTCACTTGCTGGCGCTGCATCAGCATCACCAAGTAAACCCATAACTTGATCGCCAAGTACGGTTGCACCTTCTTCTTGTGATATTTCTGTAATTACACCGTCATGCTGTGCAACAACTTCTAAAACCACTTTATCTGTTTCAATGTCTACTAAGTTTTGATCGCGAGTTACTTTGTCGCCAACACTTACATGCCATGTAGCAACGGTAGCATCTGCAACCGACTCAGGAAGAACAGGAACTTTAATTTCTGTGCTCATTGCTTATCCTTTATTTTCTATAGTAAGCGCGTCGGCAACGAGCGCTTGTTGTTCTTTAGTATGTACTGACATGTAACCACACGCTGGTGATGCAGACGCTTTACGTCCTGCATATTTTAATTTAGCACCTTGTGGGATTGCATCAATAAAGTGATGTTGTGAACAGTACCATGCACCTTGGTTTTGTGGCTCTTCTTGACACCATACAAAATCAGTTACGTGTTGGTAACGCTCCATAATTGTTTGCATTTCGTCATGTGGGAACGGATATAACTGCTCAACACGAACAATAGCAATATTATCTTGCTCTAGCTTACGACGTTCTTGTAATAGTTCGTAATAAACTTTACCACTACAAAATACAACGCGTTCAACTTTCTCAGGGTTAATATCATCAACTTCGTCGATCATATTATGGAAAACACCATGCGATAGCTCTTCAAGCGATGAAGTTGCAAGAGGATGACGAAGCAACGACTTAGGCGTCATAACAATCAACGGACGACGTAGTGGTCGAACTGATTGACGACGAAGCATAGCGTAAACTTGTGCAGGAGTAGATGGAACACATACTTGCATGTTGTGATCAGCACATAGTTGTAGGAAACGCTCTAAGCGAGCTGAACTATGCTCTGGACCTTGTCCTTCATAGCCATGTGGTAACAAAATTGTAAGACCACATAAACGGCCCCATTTTTGCTCACCAGAACTTAGGAATTGGTCAAATACAACCTGTGCACCGTTGGCGAAATCACCAAACTGTGCTTCCCAAAGCACTAATGAAGTAGGCTCTGCAGTTGCATAACCGTATTCAAAAGCAACAACAGCTTCTTCAGAAAGAACAGAGTCAAATATTTGAAAAGTACCTTGGTCTTCACTCAAGTGTTGAAGCGGCGTATAAGTAGCACCGTCTGATTGGCTATGAACTACCGCATGACGGTGGAAAAAAGTACCACGTCCTGAATCCTGACCCGTTAAACGAATATCAGTACCTTCAGTTGCAATTGTTGCATAAGCAAGCGTTTCAGCCATACCCCAATCAAGTGGTTTCTCTCCAGAAGCCATTAGTTTACGGTCGTCATAGATCTTTTTAACGCGTGACTGTGCTTTATACTGCTCTGGGTAAGAAGCTATCTTCTCACCAAGAGCCTTAAGCTCTTCTAAAGGTACGCTAGCATCATACTCAACGTCCCATTCATGACCAACATACTTTGCCCAATCAGAAGAATGTGAAGTCTCTGGCTGTATTTCAGAAACAACACAGTTACCTTCATCTAATGCATCACGATATTCATCAGCGAGCGCTTTAATTTCTTGTTCAGAGAAAGAACCTTCAGCAATAAGTTGATTTGCATAGATTAAACGCGGCACTGGATGTTTTTTGATTTTTTGGTACATAACAGGCTGAGTTGCATTAGGCTCATCAGCTTCATTGTGACCATGGCGACGATAACAAACTAAATCGATTACTACATCACGCTTAAACTGATTTCTAAAATCAAGTGCAATTTGAGTAACAAATGCAACTGCTTCAGGATCATCTGAATTAACATGGAAGATAGGAGACTGAACCATTTTAGCAATGTCAGTACAGTATGGCGTTGAACGAACGTCATCTTGCTTCGAGGTTGTGAAACCTACTTGGTTGTTAACAACAATACGAATGCTACCACCACAACTAAACGCGTTAGTTTGTGACATATTAAACGTTTCTTGTACAACACCTTGACCAGCAATCGCAGAGTCACCATGAATCGTAATTGGTAATGCTTTAATACCAGAGCTGTCACCTAAGCGATCAAGACGAGCACGCACAGAGCCCATAACTACTGGATTAACAATTTCAAGATGTGATGGGTTAAAAGCAAGCGCCATATGTACATTGCCACCTTTGGTAGCAAAATCAGACGAGTAACCCATATGATACTTAACATCACCAGAACTTAATGTTTCTTTATGAATACCAGCAAATTCATCAAATAGCTCTGATGGGTTTTTACCAAGTACGTTCACAAGAACATTTAAACGACCGCGGTGAGCCATACCAATAACAGCTTCTTGTTGGCCGCTTTCACCAGCACGGTGAATAAGCTCTTTAAGCATTGGAACTAACGCATCACCACCTTCAAGTGAAAAACGTTTAGCACCTGGAAACTTTGAGCCTAAATATTTTTCAAGACCATCAGCTGCTGTAAGCCCTTTAAGGATACGAAGCTTTTCATCTTTTGAGAATTTAGGTCTAGACTGGACAGATTCTAGACGTTGTTGTAACCAACGTTTTTCCTCTGTTGATGTGATGTGCATATACTCAGCGCCAACCGAACCACAATAAGTAGTTTTCAGAGCTTGGTATAATTCACCTAAAGGCATAGTATCGCGCCCAACGGCAAACGATCCTACGTTAAACTCGCGGTCAAAATCACTTGAAGATAAGTCGTGGTACTCTAGCTCTAAATCTCGTACACGTTCTCGCTGCCAAATGCCTAATGGATCTAGGTTTGCATTTTGGTGTCCTCGAAAACGGAAAGCATTAATAAGTTGTAGAACTTTAACCTGTTTAAGGTCACCGCCACTACCCTCTGCTACCACTACTTCTCTATGCTTGTTTTTAGCAAGCTGTGCAAACTGTGCTCGAACCTCTGAATGTTTTACTTCAACATCCACACCATCAACTTTAGGTAATTGTTCAAACACTTCTCGCCATTCGTCTGGCACAGAAGTCGCATCGTCTAAATACGCTTCATAAAGCTCTTCTACATAAGCAACGTTGCCGCCGTTTAAATGTGAAGATTCTAGCCATGCCTTCATCACACCTTCGTGCATTTATAAGCCCTTTTTTTTAGCGCAGAAATTAATAGTTATTATAACAAGATGGCTAATATAATTTTAATATTAGCCATCTTACCTTTACTAAGCTATCAAACCGCTCGGTTTAGTAACATAGATTTGATTTGTCCAATTGCTTTGGTCGGATTAAGACCCTTAGGACAAACGCTAACACAGTTCATGATACTGTGACAACGGAACACACTGAACGCATCGTCTAAATCCGCTAAACGTTCTTCAGTTGCTGTATCTCGGCTATCAGCCAAGAAACGGTAAGCATGAAGAAGGCCTGCTGGACCAATGAACTTGTCTGGATTCCACCAGAACGAAGGACACGATGTTGAACAACATGCACACAAAATACACTCATATAACCCGTCTAATTTATCACGTTCTTCAATAGTTTGAAGACGTTCGCCTGCTGCAGGCTGATCATTAATTAAATAAGGTTTAACTTTTTCGTACTGAGTGTAGAACTGACTCATGTCAATAACAAGGTCACGAACCACAGGTAAACCTGGTAGTGGACGTACTACTATTTTACCTTTGCCATTTTTTTGTAGCGTAGATAAAGGAGTAATACATGCTAAACCATTTTTACCATTCATGTTAACACCATCAGATCCACACACACCTTCACGGCATGAACGACGGAAAGATAATGTAGGATCTTGTTCTTTTAGAAGAATAAGTGCATCCAACACCATCATGTCGTGACCTTCCTCTGTTTGCAAGGTGTATTCTTGCATACGAGGAGCGTTGTCAACATCTGGATTATAACGATAAACTGAAAATTGTACTTGTGCCATCGTCTATCTCCTAGTAAACACGTGCTTTAGGTGGGAAAGCTTCACGCGTTTTAGGCGCATAGTTCACGTCACGCTTACTCATTTCATCCGTTACAGGATTGAATACTGAGTGACATAACCAGTTTTCGTCATCACGATCTGGGAAGTCAAAGCGAGAATGTGCACCACGGCTTTCTGTACGGAAGTTTGCAGCTACTGCAGTTGAGTAAGCTGTTTCCATTAAGTTGTCTAGTTCAAGACATTCGATACGCTGCGTGTTGAAGTCTGATGATTTATCATCAAGACGAGCATGTTGCAGACGTTCGCGAATTTCTTTAAGTTCTTGAAGACCTGCTGCCATTGAGTCACCCTCACGGAATACCGAGAAGTTAAGCTGCATACATTGTTGTAGGTCTTTTTTGATTTGAACTGGATCTTCACCTTGGCCAGCCGTTGAATTTTCCCAACGATTGTAACGTGCAAGAGACGCTTCTAAATCTGATTCTGAAGCAGCTTTAGATATTTCAACGTCATTCAGGTACTTACCTAAGAAGTTACCCGCAGCACGACCAAACACAACTAAATCTAGTAATGAGTTACCACCTAAGCGGTTTGCACCATGTACAGATACACAGGCAATCTCACCTACTGCAAATAAACCTTGAACTACTGTTTCGTTGCCTTGAGCATCGATTTGTAGCGCTTGTCCATTTACATTCGTAGGAACACCACCCATCATATAATGACAAGTTGGAATTACTGGAATTGGCTCTTTTGCAGGGTCAACGTGAGCGAATGTTTTAGCAAGGTCACATACGCCAGGAAGACGTAAGTTAAGTGTTTCTTCACCTAAGTGGTCAAGTTTTAACTTAAGATGTGGACCCCAAGGACCATCACAGCCACGCCCTTCACGGATCTCAGTCATCATTGAACGTGCAACAACGTCGCGAGACGCTAAGTCTTTTGCGTTTGGAGCGTAACGTTCCATGAAGCGCTCGCCATCTTTATTTAAAAGATAACCGCCTTCACCACGACAACCTTCAGTTACTAGCGTACCAGCACCTGCAATACCCGTTGGGTGGAACTGCCACATTTCCATGTCTTGCATAGAAATACCAGCACGTGTTGCCATACCAACACCGTCACCAGTGTTAATGTGAGCATTAGTGGTTGATGCGAATATACGACCTGCACCACCAGTAGCTAATACAACAGCTTTAGATTTAAAGAAGGTAACTTCACCTGTCTCAATCTCAATTGCAGTACACCCTACTACATCACCATTATCGTTTTTAACTAAATCAAGTGCATACCATTCAGAGAATACATTTGTTTTGTTTTTAACGTTTTGTTGATAAAGAAGGTGTAATAAAGCATGGCCTGTACGGTCAGCAGCTGCTGCAGTACGTGCGGCTTGTTCACCACCAAAGTTTTTCGATTGACCACCGAAAGGACGTTGGTAAACACGGCCATTTTCAAAACGAGAAAATGGTAAACCCATGTTTTCTAATTCAGTAATAGCTTCTGGGCCAGTTTGACACATGTATTCAATAGCGTCTTGGTCACCGATGAAATCGGAACCTTTAACGGTATCGTACATATGCCATTCCCAGTTATCTTCGTGTGAATTACCAAGCGCAACCGTAATACCGCCTTGAGCAGATACAGTGTGTGAGCGCGTTGGAAATACTTTAGATATTAATGCACACGTTTTGCCAGATTCTGTAATTGCTAAAGCAGCGCGCATACCTGCACCACCTGCACCAATTACTACGGCGTCAAATTCACGAACAGAATATTTCACTTAAACACCCCATAATACGATTAGACCAATAGCTACGTAAGCAACGGCCATTAGGTTTAATACAAAACCTAAAACTGCACGAAGCTTTGCGCACTTAACATAGTCTGTAAGAACTTGCCAAAGGCCAATGCGGGTATGAACCATAATGCAAACAAGGGTAATTAACGTAAACCCTTTCATTGCTAGGTTAGAGAAGAGGCCTGTCCAGGCTTCGAAAGTGACTTCTGGCGTCGCTAAAAAATAGCCGATAATAAAAATCGCGTAAGCGCTGATTATTAATGCCGTGGTACGTAAAGATACGAAGTCTTGTACACCATCACGTTTTAGAGTTGCTTGATTTAAAACCATATCCACACCCCTGCCAATACGGCAAACACAACACCAAGAGCCATTGAAACTTTAGCGCTGAGGTTACCTGATTCAAGTTCTTCCCAATGTCCCATATCCATAATCATATGACGGATACCACCAATAAGGTGATAACCTAATACAGAAACAGTGCCCCAAGCTATAAATTTGGCAATGAATCCGTTAAACAGACCCTTGACGAATTCAAAACTTTCAGCTGAAGAGAGAGACTCAGACCAAGCCCAAATGACAAACGTTAAAGCAAAAAATAATGCAACACCGGTGACGCGGTGAAAAATTGAAGCTTTAGCCGTTGCCGGCATAGATATAGTTGTTAGATCTAGATTTACAGGTCTTTGCTTTTTCACAGTTACTTGCCCATCTTGCTCACAGTGGAGCTCATCTACTTGTTTTTCTAAAAACCCACCAAATATTACTGATGGAACTATCAAAATAAACGTACCAAAACAATTAAAGTTCACAAACCTGTAAATTTTAAGCTGTTAAGAATATGTTTACCCAAATACAATACGGTTTAAAACCACCGTTAGTATATATACCCACAGGGCTTTTTACAATTCTTGTTTATTTAGAGATGTTTGCGAATTAGCCAATAGTATTATATTTAATTAATACCGAATATTTATTATACATATATGCATAATGTTTATAAAAATTGACTTTAACCCCCTCTTTCACGTTAAAATGAAAAGATGTGCTTAAAACAGATTTCAGAACTTTAAAATCTAAAAATCAGAATAGATATCTTAATAGGAGATACATAACGATGGCAGATAAAAAAGCCACAGTCCAAATTGATGGACTAGATCCAATCGAACTTCCAATTTATCAAGGCACTGCTGGCCAAGATGTAATCGACGTACGTACGTTAGGTTCACACGGTCACTTTACTTATGACCCAGGTTTCATGTCGACTGGTTCTTGTGAATCTGCAATCACCTATATCGATGGTGGTAAAGGTGTATTACTTCACCGCGGTTACCCAATTGAGCAATTAGCTGAAGACTCAAATTACATTGAACTTTGTTACTTACTTTTAAATGGTGAGTTACCTTCTAAAGAACAATATGAAGTTTTTAAGAATGAAATCACTACAAGCACTATGCTTGACGAGAAGATTGCTAACTTTTTCCAAGGTTTCCGCTTTGACGCTCACCCAATGGCAATGCTTTGTGGTGTAGTGGGTGCATTATCATCTTTCTATCATGAAGACCTTGATATTACTGATGCTGAACAACGTAAAACAAGCGCAATTAAGCTTGTTGCTAAGTTACCAACAATCGCGGCAATGGCTTATAAAACAAATATCGGCCAACCGTTTGTATACCCACGTAACGATTTAAGCTACGCAGAAAACTTCTTACACATGATGTTCTCTGTACCTGCTGAAGAATATAAAGTTAATCCTGTTACTGCTAAGGCAATGGATAAAATCTTTATGCTTCATGCAGATCATGAACAAAATGCATCGACTTCAACAGTTCGTCTTGCTGGTTCATCTGGTGCTAACCCGTATGCATGTATTGCAGCTGGTATTGCATCTTTATGGGGACCTGCTCACGGCGGCGCTAATGAAGCATGTTTAAACATGTTAGAAGAGATTGGCTCTGTTGACCGTATTGATGAATACGTAGCTAAAGCTAAAGATAAAGCTGACCCGTTCCGCCTTATGGGCTTTGGACACCGTGTTTACAAAAACTTTGACCCACGCGCTACAGTAATGCGTCAAACGTGTCACGAAGTTTTAGCTGAGCTGAATATCCAAGATCCACTTCTTGATATTGCTATGAAGCTTGAGCAAATTGCGCTTGAAGACCCATACTTTGTAGAGAAAAAACTATACCCTAATGTAGATTTCTACTCTGGTATTATCTTAAAAGCGATTGGTATTCCAACAAGCATGTTCACTGTAATCTTTGCAATGGCACGTACTGTTGGTTGGATCACTCACTGGGATGAGATGCTATCTCAACCTGGTCATAAGATCAGCCGTCCTCGTCAACTTTATACTGGTTACACTCAACGTGACTACGTATCAACTGACAAGCGTTAATTAACGTTGGTTAGTTTAAAAAGGCCGCATTTTGCGGCCTTTTTTATTAACAACACTTGAGAATTATCATAAACCGATTACAATTCCTGCCTTAAAAACACTATGTAGATGAGCCATGCTTGCTTTAAAGTTTGATATAAATAAAATTAGAAACGACTTCCCAACATTAAATCAAACAATAAACGGCTGCCCGCTTGTTTATTTAGACTCAGCAGCAACCTCACAAAAGCCTCAATCAGTTATAGATACAATTACTGAATTCTATACGTTTCAAAACGCTAATGTACACCGTGGACGCCATACACTTAGCGAGCAAGCAACTTATGCATATGAACAAGTACGGGATAAAACTGCAGAGTATTTCAATGTATTTAGTAAAGAGATTGTATGGACTAAAGGCGCTACAGAAGCCATTAACTTGGTCGCTAACGGATTAAAAAAGCGCTTAAATGAAAGTCATACCATAATGATATCTCCGCTTGAGCATCATGCAAACATAGTGCCTTGGCAAATAGTGAGTCAACAAACGGGTGCTAAATTAATAGCGCTTCCACTAAATAAAAATGGCACGCTGAACACCAAAGAATGCTGTGAATTTATAAAAGAAACAAAACCTACCCTATTAGCTATTACACAAGCATCTAACACACTGGGTAATATCACCGATTTAAAACCACTTATTAGAGCTGCAAAAGACGTCAATTCTCTTGTTCTAGTGGATGG
>NZ_AUTI01000114.1:0-4237 GCF_000497995.1 Pseudoalteromonas sp. TB25 | reverse complement strand
GGATGGCTTAAGTTACAAGCCATCCTGGAAGGCTACGATTTAGCAAAATCTCTTGAGTCAGACTTGTGATCAAGAGACAGCTATCAGTGGCTGCGCTGCTAATTCAATGCTTAATGTTGATACTTTATTTAGCGTTACTTTACTTGAATCTGAAAAAGTAAATATAAGTGTATTTACTACACAAATTAATATACCTCGTTCACTTTACCGCCCTCCTATGTCTGCTTAATAGCAGGATAGGTGTAATATCAATTTTATTGAAAACATGCTCATTCTAGGAACTAAATACCTCTCTAACTGCGTTAAAAATTACTTATATAAAGCAACTATACTGCGTAATTTTTTCCTTGTTATAGAGCAATTTTCCTACCGCAATAATAGATCATTAATTCAATGAAATTGATATAAAAGGTTTTTGTAAAACTCCTAAACACCTTTTTTGCTTCCTAATTTAAGAATTTCTTTTATTTTTAGATGGAGCAGGTGATGAACCACGCTGTAAGTATTAAAGCCGTATTATGTAGTGTTGTGTTATTTAGCACAGTTGTTAATGCGCAAAACAATTCAAATAACCTAAATATCGATACGCTAAAGCAAGCCCGCAATGAGCAAACGCTTAGCTTAACGCAAGCGCTTAATTATGCACTAACGCATGAGCCATGGCTAAAAGCGAGTGGCTACCAAGAAGATGCCACAATAGCGCAAAGTATTGCCGCAGGCACCTTACCCGATCCTGTTTTAACGGTTGGCTTACTTAACTTGCCTACTAACGGTTATGCATTTGATCAAGAAGGGATGACGCAGCTTAAAGTCGATTTGAGCCAAAAGTTTAGCCGAGGGAATAGTTTAGCACTTAAACAAAAGGCATTAGCTCAGTCTGCTCAACAATATTCTTGGCAGCGCGCCGATCGCTTAGCACAAGTAAAAGCAATTGTGATTGAGTCGTGGTTAAACGCGTATCGTGCTCAGCGAAGTATTGCTTTAATTGAGCAAGATAAAGGGCTATTTACTCAGCTTATTGAAGTTACCGAAGCAAGCTACGCAAGTACCTTAGGTAAAACACGCCAGCAAGATATTATTCGTGCGCAATTAGAACTCACTCGCCTTGAAGATAAGTTGGTTATGCTTGAGCAGCAATTTGAAAGTGCTAAAAACCGTTTAGCACAGTGGTTACCTATGAATATGCTTATGCAGCCTTTAAATGCCGAATTTACTAAAACCACAGGGCTGGTTGATTTTGCAAACCTTGAATTTGATAAATTAATACAGTTGCTTATGGCGCATCCCGCAATTATTGCGATAGAAAAAACCGTCACCGCAAAGCAAACCGAAGTTGCACTCGCCAAGCAAAGTTACAAACCTCAAATGGGCGTTAATGTGGGTTATGGTTACCGAGATGAAACGCCTATGGGGGAGTCGCGAGCTGATTTACTTTCAGTAGGATTTAGCATTGATTTGCCATTGTTTACTGATAACAGACAAGATCAACAGGTTAAATCGGCTATTGCTAGTGCAGAAGCTACTAAAACACAAAAGCTGGTGGCGCTTCAAAAACTCAAAGGCATGTACTTTAAGGAGTTTAGCCAACTCGCTCGTTTGCAAAAACGCGATGCGCTTTATCAAAATACGTTATTACCGCAAATGTCAGAGCAATCTCAAGCAACACTTAATGCTTATACGCGCGACGATGGGGATTTTTCTGACGTGATGCGCGCGCGCATTGGTGAACTTAACGCCAAAATAGACGCGCTTAATATTCAAGTAGATCAGCATATTATTACCGCTCGCCTTAATTATTATGCAAGTAGCTTAGACCCCCAAGTAATGAGCGATAAAACTGGAGAATTACATAATGAATACTAATTTAAAGTTACTTGTTGCTGCCTTAGTCGGTGCGGGCGCATTTGCGTTAATTGGCGCCTTAGTGATGCAGTTTTTACCTAGCAGCTCGGCAATGAATGAACAGCAAAGTGCTGAAAAACAGCCCTTATATTGGGTAGCCCCTATGGATAGTAATTACAGGCGTGACGCGCCAGGACTGTCGCCAATGGGAATGGATTTAGTCCCTGTATATGAAAACGATAGCAACGCTCAGGATGGACCAGGTGCAGTAACTATTTCGCCTGCAGTCATCAATAACTTGGGTGTAAGAACTGCCAAAGTAGAGCTTAAAACACTTCACAGCGATATAAATACTGTGGGTTATGTGCAATATAACCAAGACCAACTTATTCACATTCATCCGCGTGTAGAGGGCTGGATTGAAAGTTTATATGTTAAAGCGCAAGGTGCACAAGTTAAAGCCGGTGAGCCTTTATATACTTTGTATTCCCCACAATTGGTGAATGCACAGGAAGAATTTTTACTGGCGGTTAATCGTGATAATACCGTGTTAATTCGCGCAGCAAAGGCACGTTTAGAGTCGTTAAATGTGTCTGATGGATTTATCGAGCGCTTACAAAAAAATAAAAAGATAATGCAAAATATTACTTTTTACGCAAAGCAAAGTGGTGTGGTAGATGAGCTAACAGTACGAGAAGGCTTTTACGTTAAACCAGGCACATCAATGATGAGTATTGCTCAGCTTGATGAAATTTGGGTAGAGGCAGAAGTGTTTGAACGCCAATCAGAACAAGTGAGCGTGGGCTTGCCCGTTACAATGACGCTTGATTACTTAAAAGGTCAAAAGTGGGAAGGTAAGGTTGATTACATTTACCCCGCGCTTGATGCTAAAAACCGAACGCTGCGTGTAAGACTCAGGTTTGAAAATGCAGATCATCGGTTAAAACCAAATATGTTTGCACAAGTGAGCATTCACGCTATGGCGAGTAAAGCGCAATTTACAGTCCCTAAAGAAGCGGTAATTCGCACGCAGCATCAAAACCGTGTGGTTATTGCATTAGGTGAGGGTCGTTTTAAATCGGTAGAAGTCGAAGTTGGGCAAATTAATAGTAATGAAGCGGTCATTTTGTCAGGTGTAATGACAGGTGACACGGTAGTGACCTCAGCGCAATTTTTAATAGATTCTGAGTCAAGTAAGAGCTCCGACTTTAAACGAATGGAAATGCCTAGTTCTAGCATTAGCTCAGGTATGAGTTCGGATTCTGGTTCAGACTCAAATATGAACATGGATATACAGCCACAAAGCGCCACGGTTAACGGCACTATTAATGCCATAGATACACAAAATCGCATTATTAATATTAGTCGAGAGGCCATTGAAAAATGGAATCGAGAACCCGCCACAATGGACTTTGTATTAGCGCCAGATATTGATATTACCAAGTTTGAAAATGCCCAGTATATTAATTTTACTTTTAGCATTATTAATGATGAATTTGTAATTACTAACGCGCAAAACGCAGAGCCGATTGATCATTCTACTATGCAACCTATGCAACCTATGCAACCTATGCAACCTATGCAACACAGTTCTCACTAGGAGCCATTATGATAACTGCCATTATTCGTTGGTCTGTTGGCAATCGCTTTTTTGTGTTGTTGCTTACATTAATTTTACTGGGTGGAGGATTGTTTGCACTAAAAAATACGCCCGTGGATGCCTTACCTGACTTATCTGATGTTCAGGTCATTATAAAAACTACTTACCCGGGGCAAGCGCCGCAAGTAGTGCAAGACCAAGTTACATTTCCGCTCACCACTGCAATGCTTTCTGTGCCGGGTGCACAAACTGTAAGGGGTTTTTCGTTTTTTGGTGACTCGTACGTTTACGTTATTTTTGACGAAAAAACTGATTTGTATTGGGCGCGTAGCCGAGTACAAGAATACCTAAGCCAAGCAGCAAACCGATTGCCCGATAGCGCTACGCCAGAGCTTGGCCCTGATGCAACAGGCGTAGGTTGGATTTACTTATACGCACTAATTGATAAAACAAATAAACACGATATTAGTCAGCTACGAAGCTTACAAGATTGGTTTTTAAAGTTTGAGCTACAAACTGTGCCCGGTGTATCTGAAGTGGCTGCTGTTGGTGGCATGGTTAAGCAATACCAAGTCAATGTAGAGCCTGATAAATTACGTGCTTATGGTATTCCGCTTAGCCTCATTCAAACGGCGATTCAACAAGGCAACCAAGAGATGGGTGCCTCGGTAGTTGAAATGGCTGAAGCTGAATACATGGTAACAAGCACCGGCTACATTAAAAGTGTTGCCGACCTAGAAGCTATTCCGCTTGGCGTAAACGCTAATGCTACTGCGCTGCAATTGCGTGATGTAG
>NZ_AUTI01000113.1:0-600 GCF_000497995.1 Pseudoalteromonas sp. TB25 | reverse complement strand
CCAGCCATATTACCCATACGGGTTGAAGGCAATACACCTTGACGACCATAAACACGTTTAGGGTTTTCACCACACGCCATTTTTAAACCATACGGCGCCTCTGGAAATTTCATCCCTTGCATAGTGTGCGCTGGTACGTTTTTAAGCGTAACGCCGCGTCCACCAAATAAGTTAGCTGAGCCTGGTAAAATTTGTAGAGAAGTAATGCCGCCTTCGCGTGCACGATTAAAGCCTGGGTCTTGTGGCCAAACAGAATGCTCAACCCACACTTCTGCAGTGTTAGGGCTGGTCATTTCGTTACCATCTTGATGCGACTCGACCGAAGGACTTGGGTATGCGCCTAAATGTGAATGTACGTCAATAATACCCGGTGTTACCCATTTTCCATGTGCATCAATTGTAATATCAGCAGTCGCTGTTAAGTCTTTACCGACTTGTTGTACTTTACCATCAACAAGTAATACATCAGCCTCATCTAAACGCTCACCAGTACCTGTAAGTACTGTTGCATTTGTGATAAGAGTGCTTGATGTAGAAAGTGGCTGATAAGTACTTGGGTAAGGATTTTTGTTAATTGTTATTTTATCGTCTTGTGGGCCG
>NZ_AUTI01000112.1:0-2078 GCF_000497995.1 Pseudoalteromonas sp. TB25 | reverse complement strand
GTTGCCAATTTTTTTCAGGGCCTGTTGGCACAACATCAGTGTGGCCTGCAAAACAAAAGTGCGGTGATTGTGTGCCTTTTCGAGCCCATGTATTTAATGTGTCGGTAAAAAATAATGACTCAATATTAAAACCAACCGCAGCAAGGCGATCGTTCATCATCTGTTGGCAGCCAGCATCCTCGGGCGTTACTGACTCACGTTGTATTAGTGCTTGAGCGAGTGCAATTACATCATCTTTCATGATTTAAATATCTCATCGTATTGGGCTGCTTTAAAACCTAAGTGGTAACTGCCATTGTTAATAAGTACTGGGCGTTTGATCATTGCAGGTTGTTCAACTAACAATGGGATAGCACTTTCTTTAGTCAAACTCTGTTTTTGCTCATCAGTTAGTGCGCGATAAGTTGTGCCACGTTTATTAACAAGCTGTTCCCAATCGAGTTTATCTGCAAAATCACTTACCATTTGCTCATCTACGCCATCTTTGCGGTAATCATGAAACGTAAATTCGATGTTGTTGTCGGCTAAGTATTTTTTTGCTTTTTTTATCGTGTCGCAATTGCTAATACCGTATAGAGTGATCATAAATTTAGTTCTTCTTAATAATAGTTAATAAGGTATCTACATCCGCATTTACATGCGAATGTGAGTAATGAAATGTGCCGAGATTATGGCCGTTAAGTAAGATTAAACTGGCCAGCATAGGCGTTTCTAGTTCGCGTAAATCAAAATAAGCGAGGCGCTGGCCTTTACTTATTTCACTACCATTTAATTGTGCAATATGAGTATGTGTAATTGATTGCGAACCGGTAATAGTTAAGTTGATTAAAACTTTTAAACCATTTTTAGCCTGTAAAATAAACTCAGTACCTGCGTTTTTTACTTGTAATAACGTGCCATCAAACGGGGCTAAAATTTTGTGGCTACTGAGCTTTACAGTAATACCAGGACCGAGAATACCAAACCTAAAAATAGGTTCGGGGTGTTCTTGAAGCGGTATTACTTTACCTGTAAATGGGCTTGTAATAAGGATGGCACTGCGGGGAGTTTTATTGAGTGCTAGATATTCAATTGTTTGTGCTTTCATATGCTATTGGGCCACCACGTTGTAACCATCTTTTTTTAAGGCGTTAAGTGCTAGTGAGGCCGTTTGCTTTTTTACTAAAATATAATCGGTATCGTAGGTTGAGATTGAAAAAATAGAAATTTTAGCGCGTGCTAATACACCCGATATATTAGCCATTATTCCGGTCAGCGAAAAACCAAGTGGGCCAACCACCTCAAGTGCTTGCCAATCAGATTCGGTATCTAAACTCTCTATTTCAAAGCTACTAGGGCAAACAATAGATAGTTCATCCTGGGTTTTAGATATAAAAAATAAAGGAAGCTTGAGTAGCGCCGCAGGTATATCGGCGTCAACATCTAAACTGTGAATAGATAAAACCGTGCTGTGTAATTGTAATGTTTGTTTTGACATTAAACGCCTGCGATACAGCATTATTGATAGCTTTATAGTATAGATTATTGCCTTCAAGTTAAAGGTGTAAGCGTGACTAAAATGAGCATTTGGAAGTGGGTTTTAATAGAGATTAAAAACTTACCCACAATTTCTGTGGATAAGTATGGGGGTTGCAGGGTATAAATAGCCTAACTAGTTAATTATTAAATAAATAATAGCTAGGCTATAAAAAGCACACGTTGTGTTTAATGTGCTATTAGCGCTTCTGCTTGGGCTGCCTGAATTGCAGTTAAGGCGATTGTATACACAATATCATCGACTAATGCACCACGGCTCAAGTCGTTTACGGGTTTGCGCATACCTTGAAGCATAGGGCCGATACTTATTAAGTCGGCACTGCGTTGTACTGCTTTATATGTTGTATTACCTGTATTTAAATCTGGGAATATAAATACAGTCGCTTTACCAGCTACAGGGCTGTTAGGTGCTTTTTTAAGTGCTACATTTTCCATTATAGCGGCATCGTATTGTAGTGGGCCGTCGATAATTAAATCAGGACGTTTTTGTTTTGCTATTTTTGTGGCTTCACGTACTTTTTCAACATCGGCACCCGTACCTG
>NZ_AUTI01000111.1:0-3119 GCF_000497995.1 Pseudoalteromonas sp. TB25 | reverse complement strand
CCAACATTAAATTCATTACCACTGCGATAACGAAATTTAGCGGCTTCATTTACTATTTGATCAAACGCTGGGAATATATAATCAGCAAATTGAATTTCAGCCAATGCAGGCGCACCAAAAGCCGCTAAGCCATTAGCGAAACCTAAAATACCTTGTTCGGTTAAAGGCGTATTAAAAACGCGATGCTTACCGTACTTTTCTTGCAAGCCTGATGTTGCTCTAAATACACCACCGAAGTAACCAACATCTTCGCCAAAAATACAGGCTTGAGGGTGTTCGTTCATCGTAATATCGAGGGCAGAGTTAATTGCGTGGAGCATGTTCATTTTAGCCATTACTTAATTCTCCCTGCAGTTACTGGGTAAGCATCTGGATGCTGTTTTATATGTTCTTTTAATTGCTCGTACTGACGTTGCAATAATGGAATTGGTGTATCGTAAACGTCAGATACCAATTCTTCTAAAGCCGGCTTGGCAACAACTTCAGCACGCTTAAGCGCTGCTAAAATTTCTTCACGAATCGACTCTTTTGCTTTTATGTCGTCTTCTTCGTTTAACCAATCTTGCTTGACCAACCATTTTCTAAATTTATCAATAGGACACGTTTGATGATTCGCTTCTTCATCTTTAGAGCGATAACCACTGGGATCGTCTGAGGTAGAATGCGCGCCTAATCGATAAGCAATCGATTCAATAAGTACAGGCTCACCTTGTGTTGAGGCTATTTCGCGTGCTTTTTTGGTCGCTGCATACACAGCAAGTGCATCTGTGCCATCAACACGAATTGTTTTAATACCATAACCTACACCACGCGACGCAATACCATCGCCTTTAAACTGTTCATCAGCAGGGGTAGATATGGCATAGCCGTTATTACGTGCAAAAAATATAACCGGCGCTTTGTGAACAGCCGCCATATTTAAGCCCGCATGAAAGTCACCTTCTGATGCAGCACCTTCACCAAAGTAACAAATAGTCACGTTATCAATTGTGCTTGCAAGCTCACCTGTTTTAGCGTCGATATGCTTTATTTTTTGACCATATGCATAACCTGTGGCCTGTGGTATTTGCGTACCCAGTGGCGATGAAATCGTCATGTAGTTTAGCGCTTTAGAGCCATAATGGATTGGCATTTGGCGACCTTTACCTAAATCCAATTCATTTGAGAACATTTGGTTCATAAATTGATCAAGCGTAAAACCACGATAATGTAGTGCAGCTTGTTCACGATATTGAGCCATGATCATATCGTCTTGATCAAGTGCAGCAGCAGAGGCTGTAACTGCGGCTTCTTCGCCTAGGCATTGCATATAAAAACTAACACGACCTTGGCGCTGCGCGCCTTGCATACGTTCATCTAACAAACGTATAAAACGCATTGTTTCATATAACTTAATAGCGGTATGTTTTGAAATATCAGGTGCGGTTGCACTAGGATGAATGTCGCCGTCCTCAGTTAAAATACTAAGGGTTGGAATATTAAGCGCTTGACCATCAATAAATTCAAGCTCGTGGTTAATATTCAGCGATACGTTATTTGGATTACTCATAACCTACCTTCTTTTGTTGTCGGTAAAACAGTGCCCCTTTAAATTATTATTATGGGTGATTGCTGCTGGTTAAACTTTGCAACATCTGCACTATCTTTAATTAAAGCTGCCAACACCTTACGTTAACGTAAAGTGTTATTCAACAGATCTGGGACGAAACAAAAGCAAATACAGGTTAAATAAGTGGCAAGTTAACGATACGATTACTTTAATTAATAGTAATCATATAGTTAACTTGAAGACATCAGTGGTCTGATGAGTTCAATTAGACGAAATTGCTATCAATATCCATTGGAATAACTGTAAGGAGTGCTCTTTGCCCTAATGCTACGCTCGCATTTGGGAAAATAATAGCCTCTCCTTCAACGTCAGCGTAAATCGCTTTATCACCGTCGGTTGCAAGTAGTTCACCTTTCGCAAAGCCAGTAAAGTTCTCAGCATTATCAGAAAAAGGAAAACTAAAATCGTCCTGTGTTCTATTAATTGTGCGATGGACAGCAAATAACTCAAAATCGTTTGCATTAAATTCAGGATATTCAACTTCATTTTGACTAATTAATGCCGTTAAGGTTTGCTTTGTTTTTTCAAAGCGAGCCATATCGTTTTGACCAAATGGTTTAACTTGACCTAGCTCTACGGTAAATGAATCAGCTCCATGTACAAATGATGAATAATAGCTAAATGTTGTTGCAGGAGATTTCATCATAAGTACGGTATTTACACCACAACTCAATAAAAATTGTAACTGAGACTTTTTCCAAGGCTTACCATGTAAAAATGGATACACAGCAAATTTTTCGTTTTTAGAGCCTCTAATTGCAGTGTGTAAGTCGTAGTGACACCGGCTACTGCCTTGCTCGCCACGGGCATAAAAGTCACTTACGTATTGCTCAAGCTTTGCAGCACGGGTACGCTCATTATTCATTGGTACACCTTCAACTGTATGGTGACCATTAAATAATCTATTTAAGTTTTCTTCTACAAAACGCAGGCCAATATTAATTGATTGTGGATTACCATAAATAAACAAAGCGCGCTGCTTAAGTATCAACTCGCCTTTTATAATTTGTTTAATAAGTGCATCACAAATTTCAATTGGCGCAGTTTCGTTACCGTGTACGGCGCTTGAATAAACTACATCTTTTGACGTTGTAACAGCAGGTTGAAACTCGATTACACCGGTATCGTGTATATTTACACGAGTTCCATTATCTAAAACAAACTCACCTGCATCTAAATGCCATTCGTTATTGCAACTAAGCGTTAAAAAATCGCCAGTGTGTTTTAATTCATTTAAGTAAGATGGATTGGCTGACATATAATAAGCCCTTAAAAAATAATGTGAGAGTAGACTCTTATGAATATATTTTTATATACACAAGGTATAGAAACGAAAACGGCTGAATAAATCAGCCGTTTTAAAATTATTAGATTAAGTTAGCTTATAACTGAATCTACAAGCTTTTTAGCTTCTTTTTCAAGTAATGCTAAATGCTTTTCACCTTTAAATGATTCAAGGTATATTTTATAAATATCTTCGGTACCTGATGGACGCGCTGCAAACCAGCCG
>NZ_AUTI01000110.1:0-874 GCF_000497995.1 Pseudoalteromonas sp. TB25 | reverse complement strand
CCCTAAACCGCCGCCCATTACTATGCCGTTACCCCAAACGAGGATAGGTTTATCAAAGGTATGAATAAGGTAATCAAGCTTGTACTCTAGCGTAAAAAACTCTTCAACTAAGCTTGTTGGTTTACCTTGCGCCATTGCATGATGAAGGCTTACAACATCGCCGCCTGCACAAAATGCTTTATCGCCTGCGCCTTTTAACAACACCATTGCAATAGCATCATCGTCTTGCCAAGCTCGCAATTGCGGTTCAAGTAATTTGATCATCTCAAAATTAAGTGCATTTAAGGCTTTTGGCGCGTTGAGTGTAATAAGCCCAATTAAACTGCCATTTTCTGCGGTTGCGGTTTCAAATACCACGGGCTCATCGGCGCTATTTAATAATGTTAAAACACTCATTAGCCATTTACCCAGTTAGCGCGGCGTTTTTCTAAAAAGGCATTTACGCCCTCTTGTTGATCTTCGGTATCAAATAAACCAATAAATAACTCGCGCTCAAGAGGTAATACACTTGCCATTGGTTGTTGGCGCCCTTTTTGAATCAATGTTTTACATGCTGCAACTGAGGTGGGGCTTTGATCGGCCACTTGGTTGGCAAGTTTTAGTGCTGCCGCAAAGCTTTCACCTTGTGGTACTACTTCCTCTACTAAGCCAATTTGCAAGGCTTTATCAGCTTTTAAACGCTCGCCGCATAAAATCATCCGTTTTGCCCAGCCTTCGCCTACAAGCCATGCTAAATTTTGTGTGCCACCCGCACAGGGTAATAAGCCAACTTTAGCTTCAGGCAATGCCATTTGTGCTTGCTCTTCAGCTATACGTATATCGCACGCAAGCGCAACTTCTAGCCCGCCACCCATTGCATAACCATTAATGGCTG
>NZ_AUTI01000109.1:0-1853 GCF_000497995.1 Pseudoalteromonas sp. TB25 | reverse complement strand
CCTGCCTGTCGCACTGTTTATTTTACCGCTATTTGCTTTAGTTAATGCGGGTGTGGTTTTTAACTTTAGTTCATTTGTTGAAAGCCTCAGTGATTCCGTTGGCTTAGGTATTATTAGTGGTCTTGTTGTTGGTAAGTTTATTGGTATTTCGGGTGCGTGTTGGCTTGCTTTACGCTACAAAATAGGTTGCTTGCCTAAGGGCATTAATCTTCAACATGTTATTGGTGCTTCACTTATCGCTGGGATTGGATTCACCATGTCTACCTTTATTGCTACGTTGGGGTTTGATGGGCAAGCCGAGCATCTTCATAACGCAAAAACATCGGTTTTAGTGGCTTCGGTTCTTTCTGCAATACTTGGGGTTTTATATATTCGAGTGGTTGCCTCAAAAAAGAGCAATAAATCAATTAATTCAACGCCAAAATAGGGCGTGAAGGGGTTAATGGGTATTCAATAATGTGTACTCATTAGTTGTACTTAACCCTTTATTTATCAATTAAACCTATTAGTTAAAACAAGCTATGTGTTGTAGCGAACAGACCAATTAAAATAAATACGCTAATGTCTTATAAAGATTTTTTGGCTTTAAATTAATCTATAAGTGCATGAATTCAAATCTTAAAACTATTTCTTAAATCATTACCCCTAAATTATTACCCTTAAATTATACAGAGGAAGTTATCACCTAGATTGCGAAGCACGCTAGGGCTTATGACAATCTAAAGTAGTAATAAGGCTCCATATTTTTGGTTTCTTAAAAAGGAAAATATTATTTCTACACAAAACGAAAATAATCCAAATTCTAAAAGTAAAAGCGGTCCGCCAGATATCGATAAAGTGATGAGCGGTGCGTTTAAAAAGTATAAGAAGTTGCTGAGTGGAAAATTTAGCACAAGTTTAACCATAGTATTGTTTTTGGGATTGATTGCTACAGGCTATAGCGCAGTCTATACCGTTCCCAGTGATTCAGTTGCTTTGGTATTAAGGTTTGGTAAGTTTCAAGAAATTCTGCCTGCGGGCTTACATGTAAAAATCCCATTAGGTGTTGATCACGTCACAATAGTGCCTACTAAGCGGCAACTAAAGCAGGAGTTTGGTTTTTCGACTCCTGGAGCCTCAGACCCAGATCAAAATATTAATCCTGAAAATAATATTCGCTCATTTGCGCCAAAAATTTCACCTGCAACAAATCAACGCGAAGAAACCCAAATGGTAACTGGCGATTTAAACACTGCGCTGATTGAATGGGTAATTCAATATCGGATAGCCGATCCCCAAAAGTACTTATTTGAGGTGCGCGACCCGGCAGGCACTTTACGATACGTGTCTGAATCAGTTATGCGTGAAGTTGTAGGCGATAGAACTGTAGATGAAGTAATTACCATTGGCAGGCAAGGGATTGAAATTGAGGCATTACAAAAAATGCAGGCATTGGCAACCAAATATGTAATGGGAATTAGTATTGATCAGGTTCAACTAAAAAATATTAACCCACCCGTACCAGTACAAGGGTCGTTCAATGAAGTTAATCAGGCTCAACAAGAAAAAGAAAAGTTGATTAACGAAGCGCGTCGCGAATATAACCGCGTTATTCCGCTTGCTGAGGGGGAGCGCGACCAACGAATAAGAGAGGCTGACGGTTATCGCCTTAAGCGAGTTAATGAAGCTGAAGGCGACGCTTTGCGTTTTAATGCGCTGTTTGCACAGTACCAACTGGCACCTGAGGTAACACGCAGACGAATATATATAGAAACAATGACTGATGTTATGCCAACGATAAAAAATAAAATTATTATCGATAGCGAAGCACGCGGTGTATTACCTTTACTCAATTTAACGTCACTAAAAGGACA
>NZ_AUTI01000108.1:0-1030 GCF_000497995.1 Pseudoalteromonas sp. TB25 | reverse complement strand
ACCGTTATGCTTGAATGCATGCAATGCGAGCGCTTTACCTTAGACATTTATGGCGCAGGCCACGTAGCACAGGCGCTTATTGGTATATTGGCACAACTACCTATGCGCATACGCTGGATAGATAGCCGCGCCGATGTATTCCCACAGGCTATTCCAAATAACGTAGTAAAAGTGGTTGATGAAGAACCAACAGAGCAAGTAAAACGTGCGCCTAAAGCTAACAACTACTTAATATTGACCCATAACCACCAGCTCGACTTTGCACTCACCCAAGCCATTATTAAACGCGCCGATGCCAATTGGCTTGGTGTAATTGGCTCTGACACTAAAGCCAAACGCTTTAAGCAGCGCCTAGCACATCGCGATTTTACAGCCGATCAAATACAGCAAATGACCTGCCCTGTTGGGCTTAATAACATTTCGGGCAAATTACCAATGGAAGTGGCTATTTCGATTAGTGGACAGCTAATTGGCCTTTATCAGGCTATGCAAACCCAAGAGCCAAAACGCCAAGGCTTGCAATGGCGCACACTAAAAAATGCCTTAATTAGCACCACGCAAGAGGAAGTAAACGCATGAGTAGTTTACAAATAAATACGCTAAATGATGCACAAGTAAAACAAGCACTTGAGCATTGCTGCGCGGCCCCTAACTGGGTGGCGGGCATGGTAAAAGCAATGCCATTTAAAAGTGCTCAGCAGCTGTTTGAATGCGCACAAAGCACATGGGATAACCTTGGCGAAAGTGACTATTTAGCTGCCTTTGAAGGCCACCCGCAAATAGGCGACTTATCAACCCTTAGCAAAAAATACGCTGCTACCGCACAAAAAGCGGGGCATGAGCAATCGGGTATGAGCAAAGCAAACGAAGCCGTACTTACCAAAATGATTGCCCTCAATAAAGAGTACCTGAACAAGTTTGGCTTTATTTTTATTGTGTGCGCCACCGGTAAAACGGCCGAACAAATGCTCGAACTCATAGAGCAGCGCATACACAACACCCGCAGTACAGAGCTAAATATAGCCGCGGG
>NZ_AUTI01000107.1:0-3931 GCF_000497995.1 Pseudoalteromonas sp. TB25 | reverse complement strand
CCGGCTTCTTTAACAAAAGAGGCAGTTACAATAAAGAAAATAAGCATGATAAATACAACGTCTAGCATTGGGGTCATGTTTATTTCTTCAGCTTCGTCTTCTTGAAATAGGTTTCCTAACGGGGCTCTCATTTTTATTCTCCTAGGATGAGCGGCTCTATATAAGCCGCTTATCAAAATTTTGCTTAATGGTCTAAAACCATGCTGTCTTGTAGTAGTTCTACTTCGCGCTTAGCTTTTCGTTGTAAGTACGTTGAGGCAAATACCCCAGATAACGCACCTACCATGCCTGCCATTGTCGGGATAGTTGCTTTAGATACCCCTGATGCCATTGAGCGCGCACTACCTGTGCCGGTAATTGCCATTACATCAAACACTTCTATCATGCCCGTCACCGTGCCTAACAAACCAAGTAGCGGGCACAAAGCAACCATCACGTTAATTAAAGAAAGATTGGTGTTTAAGCGCATACCAGCTCGCGATATCATCGCTTCGCGTATTTGCTCTGCATTCCAGCTATCACGTTCTGCACGGTTAATCCAATTGGCTTTAAGAGCGTGTTTATAGCTTCTAAAACCATTAAAAAAGTAAATAAATCGCTCGAGTATCAATAACCACATCGCGAAGATTAACACCCCGATGACCAAGAGAACTTGGCCACCAGTGTCGAGAAAATCACGGATAGCATTGATTGAATCAATCAATAGCACCATGGTTTATGCTCCTTTCTCGCTTCGCTCTGCAATAATACCGGCGCTCTGCTCTTGGATAGTTAACAAGATATTTTTAGCGCGCGTATTAAGTAAGGTGTATAAAAATACCGTTGGTATGGCGACCACTAAGCCCAATACCGTTGTTACTAGCGCTTGAGAAATACCACCCGCCATAAGCTTAGGATCCCCAGTACCAAATAAGGTGATTGCTTGGAATGTATTGATCATGCCGGTTACCGTACCTAATAAACCTAGTAGCGGCGCAACAACAGAGATGATTTTGATAAGTGTTAAATTACGCGTCACTTTTGGCATTTCACGTAAAATAGCTTCACTTAGTTTAAGCTCCAGTGTGTCGTGTGAAACACTTGGAAATTGATCTTTTACTTTCATTACGCGTCCAAGCGGATTGTCATCACGTGCAACTGTATCTTTAAGCTGACGACGAATTTTACCGCCCATAATCAATAGTGAGAAAAAACGCTCAAGTGATATAAGAAGTGCAATAACACCTACGCCTAAAATCACATAACCCACTGTGCCACCTTGATGAACACGTTCTTGTGTATCAGGTGCTTGTACTAATAAACCAAGAATAGAGCCGCCTGTTGGGTCAAGTGCAAATTGCACCACGCCACTTTTAGTGCTTTGTAGCTCTTCTGCTGTTGCAATAAAGCGCGATACAGGTTGGCGAGTTAATTCACTCAAAGAATTAGTCGAGGAATTAAACTCTAAATACTTACCGTTTGATATAAGGTTGAATGCGCCCACTCGCACAACTTCTTGCTGTGCTTTAGTACCGCCTTCAACAATAACACTTGCGTTAAAACGACTTACTTTACCTTGCTCGGTCATTTCGCGTTGTAATTCAAACCATACTTTTTCAATATCTTCTATTGAAGCAAGTTTTGAAGTTGAGCCCATCTTTTGAGCAAGGTCATCCATAAACGTACTGCGCCCAGCAATCTGAGCTGATACTATTGATGTCGCAAATTTATTACTAGAATCCCCTGCAACTTGTTGAAGAACGCCAAACAACTCTTTAAGCGAACCCATGCGTTTAGAAAGCGTGTCTGTTAAGTTAGCAAGTTTTACTTCGTTTTCTTCAAATTGCGTTTCTAGACGCTCAGATTCCACCAGCATTTGATTGCGCTTTGCTTGGGTATTTTTAAGTGTTTGTACTTGCTCGTTTTGGCGAGCAGCAAACTCTTGTTCACGTTGTTTATTTTGCTCGCTTTGAGCTGATTTACCATTTTCGAGCGTTTTAAGTAATGAATCTAAGTTCATTGGCTCTGCCGCTATACTTGCACCAGTAATGCTTAGGCTTGCAGCAAAAAGAGCTATTTTTGTCATTTGAGTAAACAATTTCATTTTCAACCTCTTATTCTGCTGCATGTACTGGCAGAGTTAACATATCTGGGGCAAGTTGTTTACGCGCAATGCGTAAACCTTTATTAATTTGGCTTATTGTAGAGTCTGGTAATGCTTCAAATGATTTTGTCTCTGCATTCCAGCTACCTGCTTTTTTGCCATCGCGTGTTAGGTAAATAAGCTCTAAACGGCCAATGCGTAAAAAATCAACTTCACGCTCTTTGTCATCCACATTTAAAAGTGCGGTATAAGCTTCAATAGTGCGCCCGTAGTCAACTTCTACTTGATACGCTTCAAGTACACGGCGGAATTTTTCACTTGAGTTAATATCAGCACGATTCATCATTTCTTTTAAAGACGTAACGCGCTTAGTGCGCTCATCAGCTAAAAATGGAATATCTAAAGATACAAACTGCTCAAGACCTTCAATCATTCTAAGCATTAGCGGAGTAATTTGACGTTCAATAATAGAAACCTGATCCATTGACAGGTTTAAAGATTCCATCTCTTCTATTTGATTATTTAATTGTTTAGTTAGCTGGGCGTTGTATACAGCTAAACCATCAATCTCTTTATTGAGGGTTTTAAATTGCTGTAAACGTCCTTGCATTGAATCTGCAATCTTGTCTATTTTTGTTTGTGATTGCGCAGCTGATTTATTAATTTCACTGCTTTTATCAATAACCTTATCTAAATCGTTTGCGTGTACTGCTGCACTTGCGGCCACAATACCAGCTAAGATTAATGGTTTAACGCCTTTCATCGCATACACCTTTACTCGTTAGTTAGCGGATTTGCTAGTTTGTTTTTTTAGGTCATAAACTTTGTTATATAAATAATTTATGACTTAATAATTCAATGAGCAGGAGTTTATAGATGAAACATGACAAGGATGTTGCGCAAAAAAGTCGCTTTTATGACAATGGTAACAATTAAGACTTACAAGGAGGTTTTAACGCGAATAAGGGTACTTGCTGGCCAAATACCCCCTATTAAGAAGATGCAAGAAGGTGGTTAATCCAAAATTGAATTAATTTGATTAAGGGAATAGTGCCAATCGGTATAATTAATTTCTATAGGGTAAGCTTTATTATCTTTAATAAGCACTAGTGAGGGAAAACCTTGAATTGGTAAAGTGCGAACAAAGGATAACTCAGCTTTAAATTCATCATTAAGCTCGCTTGACGCTAGCTGCGCCGAAAACTCATCTTTATTTAAGCCAATTTTTTCAGCCAAACTAATTAATGTACTTTCATCAGACGGGTTTTGTGCGTTTAGGTAATAAGCGTGTTGGATAGCAGCCACCATTTGAGCTTCTTTACCCGCTTTACGCGCTATAAGTGCAGCTCTGCATGCGGGATACGTTGAACGCCTTGGCTGGCAATTGCG
This sequence comes from Pseudoalteromonas sp. TB25, assembly GCF_000497995.1. Taxonomy (NCBI): domain Bacteria; kingdom Pseudomonadati; phylum Pseudomonadota; class Gammaproteobacteria; order Alteromonadales; family Pseudoalteromonadaceae; genus Pseudoalteromonas; species Pseudoalteromonas sp. TB25. The sequence continues at coordinate 459 of NZ_AUTI01000107.1, read as the reverse complement.
CCAAAAGTTATAATTAAATTGCGTACCTAGCTGAGCTGAAATTTTATGCCAAGTGCCCTCAAGCATCTCTTTCATATTTTGTGGCATTGGGTCTTGGCTATCGGGAGCAAGACCACCTACTTTATATTCTATTGCCACTTTACCAGCAAGCTCTGATTTTAGCTTAAGCCAGGTTGGTGAGTAACCCCAACACCAACTACACATTGGGTCATGAACATATATTAACTTACTTTGAGACATATTAATCCTTCAACTAGTTTGAGACGACACTATTACGACCAGCAGCCTTTGCACTATAAAGAGCTTCATCAGCTTGCTTTAATGAATCATCATAATCAGTTACTTTATTTACTTGGGAAATACCAATGCTACAGGTGATTGAAATACGCTGCTTGTCATCAGTAAATATAACATGCCCTGCCACGGCTTCTCGAAATTTGTTCGCAATTACAGAGGCTG
>NZ_AUTI01000106.1:0-685 GCF_000497995.1 Pseudoalteromonas sp. TB25 | reverse complement strand
GTTCTGGCCGTAACTGGACGCTTGAACTTTACAACCCTTGCCCAGGTGTAATGGATACAGCCCCTGCAAGTAACGATTACAAACCTGGCTTTATGGTTGATTTAATGGCTAAAGATTTAGGACTTGCCATGGAAGCCGCGCAGCAAAGTAATTCAACAACCCCAATGGGTTCAATGGCTAAAAATTTATACACTATGCTACAGCACCAAGGTGCGGGTAGTGATGACTTTAGTGCCATTTTTAAACTGTTTTCTAAGTAGGAGCAACGCGTGGAAATTAAAAATAACACGGTAGTAATAACCGGTGGCGCACAAGGTTTAGGCTTTGCAATGGCGAAAAAGTTTGCACTTATGGGTGCTAACATTGCTTTAATAGATATGGCACAAGACTTATTAAACACCGCACGCGAGCAACTTATGCAATTAATGCAGCTTGAGGGTGTAACTAGCAATATAAAAGGGTATGCAGCAAACGTAACAAATGAGAGCGAAGTAGAAAACGTATTTAATACCATTAACAGCGATTTTGGCCACATTGGTGTGCTTATAAATAACGCCGGTATTTTACGCGACGGCATGTTTATAAAGGCTAAAGATGGCAAAGTGGTAAAAAAAATGTCTCTTGAGCAATTTCAATCAGTTATTGATGTAAACCTGACCGGTGTGTTTTTAGCAGGGCGGGAAGC
>NZ_AUTI01000105.1:0-2053 GCF_000497995.1 Pseudoalteromonas sp. TB25 | reverse complement strand
GGCAGCGGTTCATCACTGGGATGAATTTTATGCAGATCGCGTACAGCAAGTACTTGACGATAAATGGCAATCACAAGATATATGGAAAGGGATAGGCTCAGGGATGACTCGCTTAGCGCCGCTAAGTAAAGACATTCCAAGTGATGTAGTGAGTGAAGTAAATGCTATTTCAGAGAAAATTGGTAAAGGTGAATTTCATCCATTTACTGGCCCTATAAAAAATCAGCAAGGTGAGCTGATTATTGATGCGGGTAAAACAATAGACGACAAAACGTTGTTGGGTATGGACTTTTATGTTGAGGGCGTTGAAGGGCAGCTTAAATAAGCCGTTAACGCAATAACAATGAGTTAATCACTTAGACAAATACAGTGGCTAACTCGCAAAACGTAGAGGTTTATATGTCAATAAATACAAGCTCGTCTGACGATATTATATATGCAGTTGATGACAAACCAGGCGTAACTGAATCATTTTTTGCCGCACTACAGCACGTACTCGCAAGCTTTGTAGGTATTATTACACCCACGCTTATTATTGGTGGTGTGCTTGGTTTAGCTGCTGAAATACCTTATTTAATTAGTATGGCATTATTTGTATCTGGTGTGGGCACGGTTATACAAGCGCGGCGTGTTGGCCCTGTGGGTTCAGGATTAATATGTGTGCAAGGTACAAGCTTTGCCTTTTTAGGGACTATTTTAGCAACAGGCTTTACCGTTAAAGCCACCGGAGGCAATAACGACGAGGTCCTTGCCACTATATTTGCAGTGTGCTTTTTGGCCGCTTTTGTTGAAGTATTTATTAGTTTTTTTATTAGTAAATTAGGCAAAATAATTAAGCCAGTAGTTACTGGTGTGGTCATCACTACTATTGGTATTTACCTAATTAAAGTAGGTATGACTGATATAGGTGGCGGGCAATGGCTACTTACTAATATGCCTGAAAAATTTGCTTCAACGAGCAACTTAATTGTTGGTTTTTCGGTTGTTGCTTTAGTGGTGCTGCTTAATGCAAGTAAAAACCAATGGGTGAGGCTAACGGCTGTGGTAGTTGCAATGATACTTGGCTGGTTACTTGCGTTTGTATTAGGTATCGCTAATTTTAAATTAGGTGAATTTGACCTAATTGCTATCCCACTGCCTTTTAAATACGGCTTTAATGTTGATTTTGGTGCACTCATAGCCTTTGGTTTTTTATACCTTATTACTGCAATTGAATCGACAGGCGATATTACTGCCAATTGTGCGGTTTCTAAGTTACCTGTTAGAGGACCTAGTTACTTAGCACGTATTCGCGGCGGTATTTTAGGTGATGGTGTTAACTCGATGATTGCCGCTTTATTTAATACTTTTCCTAATACTACTTTTAGTCAAAACAACGGCGTTATTCAGCTAACTGGAGTTGCCAGCAGATATATTGGCCTGTGGATAGGCAGTATTTTAATCATTCTTGGTTTGTTTCCTGTGATTGGCGCTGTATTACAAAATATACCTAAACCTGTTTTGGGCGGTGCAACGCTTGTAATGTTTGGCACCGTAGCAGCCGCTGGGGTCAAAATACTCGCCAGCGAAAAAATAAATCGCAGAAGTTTACTTATTATTGCGGTGAGTTTGGGGCTCGGGCTAGGTGTTAGTTTTGTACCGGAGTTGTTTGCAAACGCACCTAAGTTAGTTACTGCCATATTTGGTAGCGCAGTGACGGTGTCGGGTATCACCGCAATAATAATGACGTTGGTACTACCAGAAAATTACTCAGCAAGTACGGATCATCTTAACTAAACTAATAAAAATCATAAAAGGGATTAACAATGAAAATCAAAACAATAAAAAAATTAGCATTAGTAACTGCAATTGCAATGTGCTCAACAGGTGTATCGGCTAAAGAGCTTTGGTCTGATTTTAGTATTACCGCAATGACAGGAGCCGACTACCTAGAGCCGTTTTCAGGGGAGGAAGATGATAGAAGTGTTGTTACTATAGAGCATGCATCGGGGCATACTTGGGGCAGTACGTTCTTCTTTATGGATAGGCTAAGTAATCCCGATGAAGTGTACGG
>NZ_AUTI01000104.1:0-5070 GCF_000497995.1 Pseudoalteromonas sp. TB25 | reverse complement strand
GAGCCGATCAAGGTGCTGAAGTTATTTGGGCCGAGGCGCAAGATGGCGGCGACATGAAAACCGACGTTGAGCATCATGATTATGTTTACAGCTTACGTGCACCATTTAAACGCGAGCCTAAATTATTTGCCAAAGTAGAGCGCCGTTATGCGGGAATGGAGTGGGGCAACGAAAACGTAGCAATGCTGACAGACTGGCGCTTTAGCGATCGCCAAGTACGTACTTACATAGTGCAACCACGAAATGCCGACAGAAACCGCGTGCTATTTTCAGAGCGTAGTTACAACGATGCGTACAAAGACCCGGGTAATGCCATTTACGAGCGCAACGATTTAGGCGCAAACGTAATTAAAATTGTAGGCGGGCGTTATATTTACCTGCGCGGTAATGGTGCTTCAGAGCAAGGTAATGTGCCGTTTTTAGATAGGTACGATGTTAAAACAAATAGCAGCAAGCGTTTATGGCAATCAGAAGCGCCATACTATGAGCGTGTTCGTGCACTACTTGATGACGAAGGTGAGCGCTTTATTACTATTCGCGAATCTAAAACTGAGCAACCTAACTTTTTTATACGTGATTTAGATAACGACACGTTAACGCAACTAACGACATTTGAGCATCCGTACCCTGCATTTAAAGGCGTAACTAAAGAGCAATTACGTTATAAACGCGACGACGGCGTTGAGCTTTCGGGCACGCTTTATTTACCACCAGGGTACGATAAAACACAAGGCCCGTTACCGGTACTTATGTGGGCTTACCCACTTGAATACAAAGATAAAGCGGTTGCATCGCAAGTACGCGAATCGCCTTATGCGTTTACCTACATTGGTTATTGGGGCCCAATGCCTTACCTTGCTAAAGGTATTGCCGTGTTTGACGACCCTAAAATGCCAATAGTGGGTATTGATGGCAGCGAGCCAAACGATAACTTTAGAAAGCAGTTAGTATCAAGTGCGCAAGCAGCTGTTGATGTATTAGTTAAAAAAGGTATTGCCGATAAAAACAAAATAGCCATAGCAGGGCACTCGTATGGTGCATTTATGGTTGCTAACTTATTGGCTCATAGCGATTTATTTAAAACAGGTATTGCTCGCAGTGGCGCGTATAACCGCACATTAACGCCGTTTGGTTTTCAAGGAGAAGAGCGTGATTTTTGGCAAGCACAAAGTGTGTACGCTAATATGTCGCCGTTTTTCCATGCTGAAAAAATTAACGAACCAATGCTAATGATCCACGGCCAAGAAGATCCTAATTCAGGAACCTTCCCAATGCAAAGTGAGCGCATGTACGCAGCCCTTAAAGGTTTAGGTAAAGATGCTCGCTTAGTAATGCTCCCTTATGAAGCACATGGTTACCGTGCGCGTAAAAGCTTATTACATGTGTTGTGGGAACAAGAACAGTGGTTAGATAAGTATTTGTTAAATGATACAGCAGAGCCAGTAGAGGTTATTACTGACCCCGTGGTAAGTGCTGGTCAATAGTAATAAAAATGAGTAAGCAACAGCGCGGCTACTTATAGCCGCGTTTTTGCTTTTAATATGAGAGTAAATTAATGATTGATGTAGCAGCACTTGCGGTTTTTATTCCTACGTTCTTTTTTGTGTCGATAACGCCTGGTATGTGTATGACCCTTGCCATGACACTCGGTATGAGCATTGGCGTGCGCCGCACATTATGGATGATGATAGGCGAGCTGTTAGGTGTCGCAAGTGTTGCCATAGCTGCGGTATTAGGTGTTGCAAGCGTAATGCTAAATTACCCAGATGCGTTTGCTATTTTAAAGTGGGTAGGCGGTGCGTACTTAATTTATATTGGCGTTAACATGTGGCGAGCCAAAGGAAAAATGTCGGTCGATACCTCAAAACCAAGTGACGTAAGTAGGAAGTCGTTATTTACGCAAGGTTTTGTAACCGCAATTGCTAACCCTAAAGGGTGGGCGTTTATGATTTCACTACTGCCACCCTTTATAAGTGTTGAGCATGCTGTAGCCCCTCAGCTTTTAGTATTGCTTGGTGTTATAATGACCACCGAGTTTTTAAGTATGTTAGCTTACGCAACAGGCGGTAAAAGCTTACGTTTATTTTTAAGCCGTGGTGATAATATTAAATGGATGAACCGTATTGCTGGTAGCTTAATGGGGTTAGTTGGAATTTGGCTTATTTTTGGTTAGCTCAAAAAGTGGTTGATATTGTCAATTAATTTGTTATAGTTGACTTTGTCATCTATTTAACGCTTAAGGCATGCCCAAATATGAGTACACCCGTATCAGCAAACCCAGTAATGGTTGAGCCTAAAAAAACACCTGTAATTTATAAAATACTGGTTATGGTAAGTATTATTACCTTAATTGGCGGTACTCTAACTGGCATTATGACTTATGTGAATGTGGGTGTTACAGAGCATTTTTATGCAGATTGGTTTACCTCATTTATAAGTGCAGTATTGGTTATGGCGCCTGTTGGTTTTGTAATGATGACCTTAATGCATAAGCTAGTTAATAAGTTATTGCCTAGTAGTAGCGAGCTAAAACGTAATTTAGTGATTAGTGTTTTTATGGCGCTGATCATGGAGTCGGTTATGGCGTTTGTTACCGCTACTAATAATATTGGCTATGCAGATATGCGTGTATTTGTAACTGGATGGGTTGAAGGGTTATTAGCCGCATTACCAATAGGTTTAACTATAATGCTGATAATGTCGGTTACGGTAAAACCTAAAATAGAACGCTTTTTAAAAAGCTAATAACAAAAAAGAGCCATTGGCTCTTTTTTGTTATTTAGTGTTTACCTGCTCTTTAAATTGCACGATTCAAAAAAGGTGCTGTTCGGCTTATTTTAGATTGGGCTACCTCTGGAGGTTTCCCTTGCGCTACAATTAAGCCGCCTTCTTCGCCAGCACCGGGTCCTACATCAATAACCCAGTCACTATTACGGGCTACTTGCATATCGTGTTCAACCATAATAACGGTGTTGCCAGCATCCACTAATTTATTTAACTGCGACATCAGCATTGATACATCCGATGGGTGCAGGCCTGTAGTTGGCTCATCAAGAACATAAAGTGTGTTACCGCGCTGCGCACGTTGAAGCTCTGTTGCTAATTTAATACGCTGCGCTTCACCGCCCGAAAGCTCAGTGGCAGGTTGCCCTAAACGTAAATACCCAAGACCTACTTGCATAAGTGCATCGAGTGATCGCAGTATTGCAGGCTCATTTTCAAAAAAGGTATATGCCGATTCAACCGTTAAATTTAGAATATCGCTGATGTTTTTATCACGATATGTAACCTCAAGTGTTTGCTCGTTATAACGTTTGCCATGACACACTTGGCAAGGTGAATAAACGCTAGGTAAAAACAGCAGCTCTATACTCACAAAGCCAACGCCTTCACAGTTTTTACAGCGACCTTTAGCAACATTAAACGAAAAGCGACCAGCATCGTAACGGCGCTCTTTCGCTTTTTGGGTAGAAGCAAATAGTTTACGCACATGATCAAATAAACCCGTATAGGTAGCTAAGTTTGAACGAGGGGTACGGCCAATCGCTTTTTGATTTACGGTAATCAGGCGGCTTATATTATTTATTCCTTCAATGATTTTTCCGCTGGTGTGTGTTTGCAGCTCTTGTTCGAGTAAGTCGGCTTCGTCGGTTGGCGCTTCCGTTATTATTTTTTGCCCAAGTGCTTCGTAAACAAGTTCTACTAACGCTTGGCTTACTAAACTTGATTTACCAGAGCCCGAAACACCAGTAACGGTTGTCATAACACCTAGTGGAAATTCTGCATTGAGTTTTTTAAGATTGTTACGCTCAATATCTGCCAATTTTAACCACGCTTTTGGCTGCCTTTGCTCCTTTTTTTGCGCGCTGTTTTGAGTTGACTCTTGACTGGCGTTTTTAGCAAAAAGGTGACGACCGGTGTGCGAATTTTTTATTTTTCTTAACCCTTCAACAGGGCCGCTGTAAATAATGTTGCCACCATGCACACCGGCATCAGGGCCTACATCAACAATCCAATCAGCATGTTCAACAACGCTAACATCGTGTTCAACAACAAATACAGAATTGCCAGCCGCTATTAGCTCATCAAGCGCTTTTAAAAGTGCTTGAGTGTCTGCAGGGTGTAAACCCGCTGAAGGTTCATCTAACACGTAAACTACCCCAAATAATTTAGAGCGAATTTGTGTGGCAAGTCGCAATCGTTGTAGCTCTCCGGGTGAGAGCGTTGGCGTTGTACGCTCAAGCGACAAGTACCCTAAACCAAGCATGGTTAGTGCTTCAATACGGGTAAGAATATCGCTGGCAATGCGCTGCGTAACAATGGCTTGCTCTGGATTTTTTGTATTTTTATTTACTTTGGTGTTGGCGGCATTACTTAATTTTTTAGCAAGTTCGTTTAATGTAAGTTGAGATAGCTCGCCAATATCAAGCCCTGCAAATTTAACACTTAGCGACGCTTGTTTTAATTTTTTACCTTGGCAGGTAGGGCACTGCGATATTTGCATAAACTGCGATACGCGCTTTTTTGTACGCGGGCTTTGGGTAGTAGCAAAAGACTGTAAAACAAAGCGTTTAGCGCTTGAAAAAGTTCCCATGTAGCTTGGATCTTCATTATTTTTTATCGCATTATGTGTTTGCTCATAGGTGTAATCTGGGTATACCGGCACAGTAGGTGTTTCGTCGGTAAATAAAATCCAATCGCGTGCTTTTTTAGAAAGTTTGTTCCAAGGTGTGTCTATGTCATAACCAAGCGAGGTAAGTATACGGCTTAGGTTTTTACCTTGCCATGCTGGTGGCCACGCGGCTATAGCGCGCTGGCGAATAGTTTTTGTATCATCTGGCACAAGTAGCTTTTCGGTTACTTCAAACACTCGGCCTATTCCTGAGCATTCTGGGCAGGCACCTTGTGGCGTATTCGGCGAAAACGCATCGGCGTAAAGTATGCCTTGCCCTTTGGGGTATTCGCCTGCGCGTGAGTAAAGCATGCGTAGCGCGTTAGAAATAGTTGTTATGCTGCCAACTGATGAGCGAACCGACGGTGCGCCGCGTTGCTGCTGCAAAGCAACGGCAG
>NZ_AUTI01000103.1:0-6982 GCF_000497995.1 Pseudoalteromonas sp. TB25 | reverse complement strand
GGCGGTTACGCGTAAAGTTTTTATCGAGAAGTAGCGCGGTTGTGTCTTTTACCATTTGTGGATTTCCGCAAATCATAAATTGCGCGTTACTAGGCTCAGGGTTTAATTTTACATATTCAAACAAGCGGTTGCTCTCAATTGCGTTAGTAATTCGTCCACTTAAGCCTTGTAATGGCTCCTCTCTACTTACAACCGGAATATAGTTAAGTTGTGCTGGGTACACTCTTAATAGCTCGTTAATAAGTGCCTGATAGCTTAAGTCGTTATTAAAACGTACGCCATGCACTAAATTTATAGTTTTGTATTTTCTCCATACATCGGGCTGTTGTAATATCGATAAAAAAGGGCCTATGGCAGTGCCAGTCCCTAACATCCAAAGCTGATCACTTTGTGGTATTTCATCAAGGGTAAAAAAACCGGTTGCGTGTTGTTCTATTAATACGGTGTCGCCAGGTTGTAAGGTAGCTAAACGAGGAGAAAGCAAACCGTCAATTACGTTAATAAGATAAAACTCGAGATCGGGGTTTTCAGGGGCATTCACATATGAATAAGCCCGAGCAATACGTTTGTCGCCATCCATTATTGAAAGCTTTGTAAATTGACCAGCTTTAAACGGCTCTACGTTTGCATTAACGGTTAAGCTAAAGAGTGTTTTGCTCCACCACGTGACATTTTTTACTGTTGCTTCAACCCAATTAGACATAGTTACCTCTTGGTTTAGCTATTAAAGTTTTAAATAATTCACTCCATCAACATTAGCATTAAGTGACAAAGACTTACAGGAGAATATGACTAGATTTAAAGCAGTGATGTGTGCAGAATTTACCAATAAAATAATGTGAATAATTAGCTCTGCGATAAGAGTCATTAATTGCATAAGAGAAAGCGATGCTGCAGTAACTAAGAAAAATTAAGTCAAAAAACAGTGTTTTTTATTTTATCACTTACTTTAAAAGCGCTGCGTCTTATATCACCATTAGTGAACTATTTACTTGAAAAACTATTGCACTAGGAGAAGCCAAAGAGGAGTAAATGAGAAGAGCTAAGCCAGAAAACGAGTATTTTATCACTTACTTTAAAAGCGCTGCGTCTTATATCACCATTAGTGAACTACTTACTTGAAAAACTATTGCACTAGGAGAAGCCAAAGAGGAGTAAATGAGAAGAACCAAGCCAGAAACGAGTATTTTATCACTGACTCTAAAAGCGTAGCGTCTCTTAACCTCTTAGTGAATTATTTATTTAAGCCTTTATTAATTTTATAGTTAAACTCAAATTCTACACATAAAAAAACGGCGCTAAATTTAGCACCGTTTTTATAAGCAATTAGAAAAAGGTTACGCTTTTTTCTCTTCACAACTTGCTAGGTATTCGTCAAACGTACCTTGGAAGTCGATTACTTTTTTATCTTTAATATCAATGATACGTGTAGCTAATGACGAAACAAACTCACGGTCATGGCTTACAAAAATAAGCGTACCTTGGAAATCTTTTAACGCGTTATTAAGCGCTTCAATGGCTTCCATATCCATGTGGTTAGTTGGTTCGTCCATAACAAGCACGTTAACGTCTTGCATCATTAACTTACCAAATAACAGGCGGTTTTTTTCACCACCAGAACAGTTACGCGCTTTTTTGTTTGAATCGTCAGCTGTAAACAACAAACGGCCTAACATGCCACGAACCATTAAATCGTTGTGCTTAGCTGTACGCCATTGCGACATCCAATCAAACAACGTTAAATCGTTATCAAAATCTTTAGTGCTGTCTTGCGGGCAATAACCAAAGCTCGCATTTTCAGACCATTTAATTTCGCCTTCATTACTTTTAAGCTCGTCTACTAAACAGCGTAAAAATGTAGTTTTACCCACACCATTTTCGCCAATTACAGCAAGCTTAGCGCCAGCTTCAAGTAAAAAGTCGCCGCCGCTAAATAACGTTTCGCCATCAAAACCATGGCCAAGCTTATTAACTTCAAGCGCTTGGCGATACATTTTTTTACCTTCGTCAAACGAAAGCGATGGACTCATACGGCTTGAAGATTTAACTTCATCAAGCTTAATTTTATCCATTTTTTTAGCGCGCGAACTTGCTTGCTTAGCTTTAGAAGCATTAGCACCAAAACGGTTAACAAAGTCTTGTAGCTCGTCAATTTCAGCGCTCTTTTTAGCGTTTTCAGCTAAAAGTTGCTCGCGTTGTAAGCCCGCAGCTTCTAAAAATTTCTCATAGTTACCAGGGTAAATACGCAGCTCACCGTAATCAATATCGGCCATGTGTGTACATACCGAGTTTAAAAAGTGACGGTCATGCGAAATAATAATCATCGTACATTTACGTTTGTTAAGCTCGTTAGCAAGCCACGTAATTGTATGAATATCCAAGTTATTGGTAGGCTCATCAAGTAGCAAAATGTCAGGGTTTGCAAATAACGCCTGTGCTAAAAGCACACGTAGTTTCCAACCTGGAGCAACGTTTGCCATTAAACCGTAATGAAATTCTTTATCGATACCCGCTTCAAGCAAAATTTCTTCAGCGCGGCTTTCTGCCGTGTAACCGTCCATTTCAGCAAATACACTTTCAAGATCGGCAACTTTCATACCGTCTTCTTCGCTCATTTCTGGTAACGAGTAAATACGTTCGCGTTCTTGCTTTACTTTCCAAAGCTCCACATCGCCCATAATTACCGCGTCTACAACGCTGTATTGCTCAAAAGCAAACTGGTCTTGGCTTAGGTTACCTACTTTTAACCCTGGAGTAATAGATACATTACCCGCACTTGGAACAAGCGCACCGCTTAAAATTTTCATGAAAGTCGACTTGCCGCAGCCGTTAGCGCCAATTAAACCGTAACGGTTACCGTTACCAAATTTAGCTGAAATGTTTTCAAACAACGGCTCTGCGCCAAACTGCATCGTAATATTTGCGGTGGAGATCAAAAAAGGTAATCCTAGATTAGTACTGACAGGAGTACGCTGCAGCAAAACGCCACAAACAAGAACCAGACAATAGGGTAAATTAGCTGGCGAATTATACAGATCAGCCACAACGAATGAAAGATAAAAGGCAGCTAATTTATAACCAAGTAAAAATAACGGCAATTCTCGGTTTTAAGTCACTATTTTTAACGTATGTAGCGTTGAATGTGCTTACAGCCACAATGTAAATAATTACTAATGCCAAGCAATATTAAAGAGGGGGCGCCAAATAGCTAAGTTATTAGCCATGCTTTAATGCACAGGTTGATAAATTGACTTTATAGCCGCCTTATTTTTGGTAATTAACTGATTAACAGTCGCCACGTCATCGAGTGTTAGCGACTCCTTGCTTAGCATAAAGTGCACATTGTTAACGTTAATCGGTGTAATAGTTTTTACCTGCGAAATTGAGGAGTGTTTTTTCACAAAGTACTGCGCAACCACAGAGTCTTCAACAACATAGTCGATTCGTTTTTTATCTAACATGCTAAATCGATTATTTGCTTGAGCAGTAAGCACGACCTGTTTTGAATACTTGGTTGTGAGTTGTTCAAGCTCATCACCAAAAAAGCTTCCTCGGTTAATACCTGCTGTAAAATCTTGACTAAAAAGATCAGCCAAGCTGGTTACATCAGCCGAATCTTTATGTTTATAAAGCAGCATTATTTCTTCGCGATAAGGCAAACTAAAGTGCGCATATTGAGCACGTTGCTCTGTATAGCTTGCCGCGTAGGTTATATCTACTCGACCATTTTCAAGCTCAGCTTGAACACGCGAAAAACTCGGAAAATAAGTCCATTTAATACAAAATTTTGAATCTTTAAAAATAGCGTTTACAGCATCCACTTCTGTGCCTAAAAATGTATCACCTTGTTTTACAAGGTAAGGCGGCCAATTAGTTTCGTTAGTGCCCATTACCAATGTTTTTGAACACGCAAGGGCATTAAAGTGAGTAAATAGCAGTGTAGTAAATGTTAAAAATAAAGTTTTCATTACACTCCTAGTATTCAAACAGTGCATTAAGTGCTGTTTTGTTTTTGTTTATATGCTCATTAATTACTGCAAGCTCAGTAACTGACACCGTTTTTTTGCTAAACATTAAATAAATATCGTCTTTATTTACATACTCAATATTGGTTACTAATTTGATATTTGAACCTTTTTTGCCAAAATAAGCACCCACTAACTCCTCTTCAATAGCAAAATCAATACGTTGTTTATTAAGCATTTCAAAGCGTTTACTGGTTGCACTGGTATATTCAATCTGCTTTTTATATTTAGTTTTATATTGCTCAAACTCTTCGCCGTAATAGCTTCCAAAGTTAGCGCCAACAATTAAGCCTTGTTTAAAAATGTCTTCGAGGTTTTTAACACTATGCTGATTATTTTTGTTTTCGTATAAGCGCATAACCTCAGTTCGGTAGTTATCACTAAAGTGCACATATTTAGCGCGTTCATCTGTATAACTTGCAGCCCACTCCAAATCAATACGGCCGTATTTAAGCTCAATAAAAGCCCGCTTAGAATTTGGCAGTAACTTAACTTCAAAACAAAAAGGGGAGTCAGCAAATATAATGTTGAGTGCATCAACCTCCGAGCCTTGCAGCTTACCGTTAATACCCATTACATAAGGCGGCCAAAAAGCATCGTGCGATGCCACGCTAAAGGTTCTCTCACAAGCAAACACATTAAACGGAGCCGTAAACAGCAAACATAAAAATACGGTAATTAATTTATTCATTGCGCCTCATAGTTATTATTTTTGCTTATTATTACAACAGTATAAACCAGCTTTTGTATTTTAGCGGCGCGGGTTTGTGTAAAGATGTAAAAACCATCCGTAATTATGAGAACGCCTAGTATGCCGGTGTTTATAGAAGGGCATTTGTATTGCATTTTAAATTTTATACTGCGTATGTATCACTTAACATCAGTGCTTAATAACAATGGCGTATTAATTTAAAAATTTCTACTTATTAAGCCTATATTTAATGCGCTTGTTCCTGTAGATTAAACAAATAATGAATGCAGTATTAACAGTGTCTTAGCTGTTAAACGATTAGCCAAGGAGCGGTGAGTCTCGTGTCAAACACCACACTTACTTATTACAACCAAAATGCCAAAGCCTTTAGCGACTCAACACTTAACGTTGATATGTCGGCGCTTTATGCTGAGTTTTTACCGCACGTTGCACAACATGGGAGTATTTTAGATGCCGGTTGTGGCAGTGCGCGCGATGCCGCATTTTTTAAAGCGCAGGGTTTTACTGTAAGTGCGTTTGATGCAAGCCAAGAGCTGGCAGAGTTGGCAAGCAGTTACTTACAACAACCTGTAGCGGTTAAAACATTCCAAGAGCTAAATTGTGTAAATCAATACGACGGGATTTGGTGCTGCGCTAGTTTATTACACGTTCCAAAGGCTGAGTTACCGCAGGTGTTTTTAAACCTACAACGTGCGCTTAAACAGAATGGCGTTTTGTATGTATCGTTTAAATATGGCGATATAGAGCGTGTGCATAATGGTCGTGAATTTACCGATTTAACCGAAAATTCTTTAACGCATTTACTTAGCAATACGCAGTTAAAAGCTATTAAACAATGGCAAAGTGTTGACAAGCGACCAGAGCGCGAAAGCGAAGTATGGCTAAATGCGCTTATAAAAGTAGTGCACGTTTTATGATTGGAGCAATGCAGCAACAACTCGACTTTATTGCTTATATTCAGCGCTTATTAGTTGAAGGTGATTTTAGCGCTACTTATAAGTTTGCGCTTTTACATGCACTGGCTGATATTAGTATCGAAAAACATCACGCCGATCCGCAAGCACAGTTACAAATAAAATTTGATGAATTAGTCGACAAATTTATTACTTTATATTGGCACCAAGCATCGCCATTTGGTGCAATTGGTAATAATAGAGAGCAACTACTTTTACAAAATACCAACTCTAATAAACAAGCCAAAATTATAACTACGCTTCATGATGCAAAATTAAATAATATTAATTCAATTAGCCAATTAAAAAAGAGCGACGGTTGGAAAAATATACGCAGCTCAACATTACAAACCATTAAAGACGGCCCGCTTTGGCTATTACAAAAATTAAATGGCAAAGAAGAGTGTTTCTTGTATCCCCATATTAAAGGCCAATCATACATTACCTTAAATGAAGGTATTGCAGGCTGCTTTAGGCGTTTTTACGACCTAGTTGTTTATTTAGCAAAAAATGCATGGCTGCAAAAAATTCAAAGTATTAAGCATAACCAAGCCTTAATTGGCCCACAAAGCCAACTACATGATTTTTTATTCGGCTTTGATCGCAATGCGTTGAGTAAGGCAAAGCCTGTGTTGATAGAGCTTCAGCACGGTAATTGTTTTTATTGCGAAAAACCATTGAACAGTAAAACCGAGGTTGATCACTTTATACCGTTTGCTCGCTACGCAAATGATTTAGGTCATAACTTTGTGGCAGCACATAGCACCTGTAATAACAGTAAAAGTGACTTTTTAGCTGCGCAACTTCACCGCGAACGCTGGCAAGAACAAAATTTAGTGATTAATAGCCAGCATTTAACAACTGAACTTAGTGATTACTTTAATTGTGATTCAGATAAGTCGCTTTCGGTTAGTGATTGGGCGTATCAGGTTGCACAGGCTAACAGTGCAAAGTTATGGGTAAAGAAAGGTTATTTTGAAGAGGCGGCTAGTTTTAAATATCAGCAACTAAGTACAGGGCTGGATTTAGTGGCGGAAGAAAAGCCAAGGTATGACGTGTAATACAGAATTTGTAGTTCGCGCTGTAGGCGTGAGTTTATCTCGCGCTTTTGGGTTGTAGGCGCGGAGCTTGCTCGCGCGAAAAGCGAAGCTTTTAAATTTCGGTGTAATTAATGTGTAGGTGCGATTTTGTATCTCGCTCATAAATTGGTGTATGAATTTATGTATTTTAAAACCTCTATTCGAGGTTATATCGCGTTGGCGATGGCAACCAATGGGCGGCTGTCGCCGACC
>NZ_AUTI01000102.1:0-9972 GCF_000497995.1 Pseudoalteromonas sp. TB25 | reverse complement strand
GGGTTTAATAGAGGAACAAGCTCAAGCTCAAGTAGCCGAAGACGAAGCCAAGCGCTTTCCAAGTAAAGCGCGCACAGATTTATTTTTACGTAAACCTCAAGTGCTCAGTGCACAAGCATCTGTTAAGTCGGCGCAAGCTGCATTAAAGCGCGCGCAACGTGATTTGGATAATTGTGATGTTACAGCCCCTTACGACGCATTGGTTATTAGTCGAAATATAGGTGTTGGACAATTTGTCACTATGGGTTCGCAAGTTGCTGAACTCAATAATATTGAGACCGCTGAAGTGATTATTCCTATAGCAGGGTTCGATAGCGTTTTTTTGCCAGAGCGTATTAAAGGTATTACCGCAACGATTATTCAAAAAGGCCTAAACAGCTTCACCCGTGAAGGTGTAATTGACCGCGACCTAGGGATTGTTGATAACGCTACGCGTATGAGCAGTTTAGTAGTGCGTATAGAAGACCCATACGGTCTTAAGAATATACAACCAGCCATTAAGTTTGGTAGCTACGTACAGGTAAATTTTGCAGGTGCAATGCTCAATAATATTTACCGCTTACCGCAAGAGTTAGTTAATAACAAAACCGTATGGATCGTTAATGAAGAGCAGCAACTTGAGCCGCGCAAAGTCACAGTTATTCGTGAAGAGGGTGAGTACTTTTACATCAGTGATGGTTTGCAAGCAGATGATAAGTTGGTGATTACTTTGCCAGAATATCCGCAAAAAGGCATGGCTGTAAAAATTGCGGGCCTTCAAAATACTAAAAATACAGAGGCACTTGAAAATGCTTCCACTGAAAAATTATAAAGGTAGGCTGAGTTATGAGTAACACTGAACTACCAAATACAGCGCCTAACGCTGAAAAACAAACCGGTATTATTGCTTACTTCGCTAATAACTCCGTTGCTGCCAACCTAATGATGATTTTTATTGTGGTGATGGGAATTATTAGCTTTCTAAATATCCAACGCCAAATGTTTCCTAATGTAGAGATTAACTACATTAATATTGAAGCTAACTACCCCGGCGCTTCACCACAAGAAATAGAAGAAAGCATACTTATAAAAATTGAAGAGTCGCTAAAAGATGTGACCGAAATTAAAAAAGGTGTGTACAGGGCATTTAGAAATGGCGGTAGAGCAAGTCTTGAAATTAATACTGATGTAGAGCTGACCGATATACTCGATAAAGTTAAATTACGGGTTGATGGTATAGCAACGTTCCCTGCCGGTATGGAACCGGTCACCATAAGTCAAGTTGAGTTTAGGCAAGATGTTATAGGTATGACACTCGTTGCCGACATACCGCTAACTGAGCTTAAGCCTATAGCAAACCAAATAGAAGATGAGTTACTACAGCTATCTAACGTGTCGTTAGTGGTAAACGATGTTCCTCTTGATGAAATAGCAATTGAAATCGAACCCGATACGCTGCGTCAGTATAACCTAACCCTTAGTGATGTAATGAATGCAGTGCGTCGTTACTCAGCTAACTTTTCGGCGGGGCAGCTAAAAACAGACGCAGGTGTTATTTCTGTTCGCGTCGAAAATCAGTTTTACTCTGGTGAAGAATTTAGGCAAATACCGGTAAAAATAGGGGCTAATGGCGCTAAAGTGTTACTGCAAGATATTGCCGTGATTAAAGATCAGTTCACTGAAGGTGAGCGTTACTTTAAATTCAATGGTGAAAATGCAGTTTATATATCGGTAAAAGCGACTGAAGAGCAAAGTATTATCCCAGTTGCTGATTCAGTAAAAGCATTTATAGAATTAAAAAACAAAGAGCTACCACTGGGGGTTCGTTTAGAGCCACTAATGGATTTTACGTATTACCTAAATGCCCGCTTAGACATGATGGTTACAAACCTCATTCAGGGCGCTATTTTGGTTGCAATTATGCTATCAATCTTTTTA
This sequence comes from Pseudoalteromonas sp. TB25, assembly GCF_000497995.1. NCBI lineage: Bacteria > Pseudomonadati > Pseudomonadota > Gammaproteobacteria > Alteromonadales > Pseudoalteromonadaceae > Pseudoalteromonas > Pseudoalteromonas sp. TB25. The sequence goes on along the minus strand of NZ_AUTI01000102.1, from coordinate 8,055 downwards.
CGCTTTAAGTTGGCATTATGGGTGATGATTGGTTTGCCAGTGTGCTTTTTGGGCGCAATGATGATGATGCCATTGTTTGGTGTAACCATTAATATTTTATCACTTTTTGCCTTTATTATGGTGCTAGGGATTGTGGTGGACGACGCCATTGTCATTGGCGAAAGTGCCTACACCGAAATAGAAAAAAAAGGCGGTGGTGTTGTTAATGTGATTAATGGCGCAAAACGCGTAGCAACCCCTGCAACTTTTGGTGTACTAACTACCATTGCAGTATTTGCTCCGTTTACGTTATCTACAGGCCCAGAAAGTGCCTTCTTTTATGGTATAGCAGTGGTGGTAATGTTGTGTTTAGTTTTTAGTTTGATTGAATCAAAGTTGATACTGCCAGCCCATATTGCTCACACTCATTTTTCACCAATAAAAGAGGGTGGCTGGCGCGATCGGTTTAATACGCGATTTTTTGGTTTTGTAAATGGCCCATATAAACGCTTTGTTATACGTTGTGTTGAATGGCGTTGGTCAGTGTTATTTTCATTTATTGCTCTATTAATCGTAACCTTTGCTTTAATCTCATCAAATCAAGTTCGTACCGGGTTTATGCCAAAAATCCCGCATGACTACCCGCAAATAAATCTAGAAATGAATGACAATGTATCTGACATACAAACAATAAATGCTATTCGTGAAATAGAAGCGATGGTGATTGCGATTGATGAAGATACCGAACGCAAATATGGTCAAAAACTCATAAGAGATATTTTAGTATTTAACCAAGGGCGAACTGAAGCACAAGTGCTTGTTCCCCTTGTTGATGAAAGTATAAGGCCTTATAACGCGTTTGAATTATCACGACGTTGGCGCGAGGCGATGCCCGATATTGCCGGTGTTAAATCATTAACCATTTATGATGATGTAAATGGAGGGAGCAGTGACGGCGAATTTGGTTATTTATTATATGGCTCTGATATTGATACATTAAATAATGCAGGACGTCGTTTTATAGAGTTGCTGCAACAGCAAGAAGGTTTGTTTGATATTAGCTCAACAATAGATCCTGCAAGTAAAGAAGTGCAAATGAGCCTAAAACCGGTCGCTTACGACTTAGGTTTAGACTTAGCTTCTATTGCAAATCAAGTTGGGGCAAGCTTTTACGGTGGTGAGGCTCAACGTGTTATTCGCCGAGGCGAGGAAGTACGTGTAATGGTGCGTTACCCTAAACTGACTCGAGAGGCATTTTCGTCACTTAAGCATGCGGTTGTTACTACCCCGCAGGGCCGTGAAGTACTGCTTGGTGATGTAGTTGAACTTACTGAAACACCAGGTATTAGTTATATCCGCCGTGAAGGGGGATATCGTACTGTGTATGTTTATGGAAACATAGATGAAGAAGTGATTGAGCCAAACGAAGTTGTAGATCAAATTAAAGAAAAGCTACTACCACAACTCAAAGAAGAGTATCCAAGTGTTAAGTCAGAACTAGGTGGCGCCATTGAAGAGCAACAAGATCAGGCTAATCAGCAGAAGATGTTTTTCTTCGGCGGTATGATTTTGGTGTATATTTTATTAGCCGTACCCCTTAAGAGTTATGCGCAACCACTTATTGTTATGTCGGTGATTCCATTTAGCTTAACGGGAGCAATATGGGGGCATTACTGGTTTGGTTTGGATATAACTTTAATGTCTGGCTTTGGTATTATTGCAGCAGCAGGGGTGGTTATAAACGACTCACTCGTTATGACCGATTATGTGAATCAAGCCCGTAAAACAGGTGTTAGTATTAAAAATGCTGTAATAGATGCCGGTTGTGCTCGATTCAGACCTATATTACTTACTTCAATTACTACATTTGCAGGTGTATTGCCCATTATGTTTGAAACAAGCCTGCAGGCTAAGTTTGTAATACCTATGGCGGTAGCGCTTGGTTTTGCAGTGATGTTTGCAACATTAATAACACTTATATTAGTGCCATGCTTGTACATTATATTAAGTGATATTGGTAAGGTGTTTACACGCATTTTGGGTGGGATTAGGACTGTATTTAAACGTCGCCCGCAGAAGGTTTAGCTCAATAAATAACATACGGGCTTAAATGCCGGGTACAAAAAGCACTGAATGATTAACCATTCAGTGCTTTTTATCATTTGTTGTTACTACATTAAGTATTAAAACAACAATAATTAATCTTTAAATTGCTTATGGCAATCTTTACAGCCTTTAGCCCATGCGCCAAAAGCTTTACCAATTACGGCCTTATCGCCTGATTGAGCCGCTACTGCTAGCTCATCTGCGTATTGTTGGAATGCAGTTGCTTTTTTCATAAAAGTATCGTTTTCAGACCAAACAGCAGCAAGTGCAGCTGTGTCGCCTTTATCTGTTCCTTCATAAAACGCTTCCCATGGCATTTTTGAAAGTGCAGCTGCGTTGTTAGCACGCTTTTTAAATTGCTCTGCGTCAAAAGGTACTTTACCTTTTAGCATTGCGCCCATGTCACCAATTTGTACTGAGATCATTGAAAATGCTGCTTGGCGGTATTCAATCGCGTCACTTGGCTCTTTAAATGCAGAATTTGCCGATACGCTAAATGCACACGTTGCCAGTGCTATTGTTGCTAATACTTTTTTTAATTTCATGTTTGCCCCTGTTGAAAATTGTAATTCTTAATTCGGTATCTTGTATCTAACATCGTATTTATTCAAGTGAATACGATAGATTTAACTAAAACTTAATCGTTTATATCAATATCTGCAAATATCATCCCGCGACGCATGCTTCTAGTTGCTAAGAATACCTCACCAAGTAACGACATAAATGCACATATGAGTAATGCCATTGCTGCTACAAAACAACAAGCAATAGTCACGCCTAAGTTTATAGATTGAATGTGCGATAAAAATAACAACATAACCACAGCGCATACAAGTAATGCGCTTAATACACTTAAACTAAAAGCAATATGAATACATCGAGAACGCTTTAAAAGAGCGCGCAGCTCTGTAGCGAGTGATTTATTAAAGTCCTCGTCAGTACTTACTTTTAATCTGCGTTCTAACTGACGTGCCCTATCGGTAATACGTGCCAAACGATTAGATAAAACACCTAAAGTAGCGGCAATACCCGTGATCAAGAATACTGGGGCAACAGCTGTTTGAATTACTTTAGCCATAGTTAAAATATTTATTACTTCGTTATTCATTCCTACCCTTAATCAGTTGAGCTTGAAAATGACTTATATATCTACAGAGTACCTGATGTAGGCTTATTAAGAAAAGAGGAATTACGTTGATTTACTTTACATAGCTTCACAAAGTAAATCACAACACAGGTTATTTTTAGGTATATTTAATTACTTAATAAAAAATAAAAACCAACAAGGACTTTGACTGATGAAACGTACTCCATTCGCACTTGCTGCATTATCGCTAGCTATTTTAAGTGGCTGTAATCAAGCCCCTGAAGAAACCAAAAAAAATAATACACAAGTTAAAACGGTTCAAGTAGCCCAAGCTATTGCCCCAGTTGCTAAAAAAGTGCCTCATGAGATGACTATTCATGGTGACACACGTGTAGATAATTACTATTGGTTACGTGATGACGAACGTAAAGCGCCAGAGGTGATTAACTATTTAGAAGCTGAAAATACATACACAGATGCAATGCTTGCACATACCAAAACGCTGCAAAGTGAATTGTTTGAAGAGCTAAAAGGGCGTATCCAAAAAGACGATGATTCAGTCCCAGTTAAAAACGGTGATTATTTTTACTCAACGCAAACACGCGGCGATAACGAGTACACTACTTACTTACGCAGCAGCGATTTTGCAGGTACCGAACAGCAAGTTATTTTAGATGTAAATGAGCTTGCGAAAGGCCATGATTATTATGCAGTAAGTGGCTTAAATGTAAGCCCGAATGGCAATTTAATGGCTTATGGGGAAGATACTGTTAGCCGTCGTATTTATAGTATAAAAATAAAAGATTTAACAACCGGTAAATTACTCGAAGATACACTTGAGGGCACCAACGGCGGTATAGTTTGGGCAAACGATAATAAAACGGTTTATTACATTAAAAAAGATTTACAAACTTTATTAGGTTATCAAGTTTATCGTCATACATTAGGTACACCACAAGCTGATGATGAGCTAATTTACGAAGAAACTGATACCAGTTACTACATGGGTATGAGTAAAAGCAAAGATGAGTCAGAAATTTATATTTGGCACAGCAGCACAGCAGCATCAGGCGTATCGGTACTAAGTGCTGATGATGCTAAGGCAATGCCTAAACGCTTAATTGAGCGCGAAGCAGGGCTTGAATATGAAATTTCGAAGCTAGGAAATACTTACTACATTGTAACTAACTTAGATGCTGTAAATTTTCAGCTGATGAAAGTGGATATTGATAAAGCTGGTGACAAAGCAAATTGGCAAAGTGTGATCCCAGCGCGCGATGATATTAAGCTCGAAGGCATTGATTTATTTAATGACTACTTAGTTTACCAAGAGCGTGAAATGGGCCAATCAAAGTTGATTGCGCGTGATTTAAAAACAGGTAAAGAGTTACCACTGAGCTTTAACGATAGCGCTTATACAATTGGTACTTATGGTAATAACGATATAGATAGCAGCACATTACGTGTTTACTACACAAGCATGACTACACCTGGTTCATCGTACGATGTAGATTTAGCAACTGGCGATAAAAAATTACTTAAACAGCAAGCTGTATTAGGTGATTTTGATGCTGATAATTACGCCTCAGAGCGTATTTTTGTAACAGCACGTGATGGCATAAAAGTACCGGTAAGCTTAGTTTATCGAAAAGATGCGTTTAAAAAAGATGGTACTAACCCGCTACTGCAATATGGTTACGGCTCTTATGGCGCAACCATGGACCCTACTTTTTCAAGCACGCGTTTGAGTTTACTTGACCGTGGCTTTGTATTTGCAATTGCCCATGTACGTGGCTCGCAAATGCTAGGTCGTCCTTGGTACGAAGACGGCAAGCTACTCACTAAAAAGAATACGTTTAATGACTTTGTTGATGTAACTAAAGCATTGGTTTCTCAAAAGTATGGCGCAAAAGATGAAATATTTGCGTTAGGTGGTAGTGCTGGTGGCTTATTAATGGGCGCAGTAGCAAACCAAGCGCCTGAGCTTTATAAAGGCATGGTTGCTGCGGTACCGTTTGTAGATGTAGTAACAACGATGCTTGATGCAAGCATACCACTTACAACAAATGAATACGGCGAATGGGGTAATCCGAACGAAAAAGCGTATTACGATTACATGCTATCTTACTCGCCATACGACCAAGTATCTAAGCAAGCATATCCTAATATGTTAGTAACGACTGGCTTGCACGATTCACAAGTTCAATACTTTGAGCCTGCAAAATGGGTTGCTAAGCTGCGTGACTATAAAACTGATGACAATAAGTTACTGTTTAAAATAGATATGGAAGCAGGGCACGGTGGTGCATCAGGTCGCTTTAAACGCTTAGAAGATACCGCGCTAAACTATGCATTTATGCTTGATTTAGCGGGTATTAAAAAGTAATTAATTTATATATTTAAATAGATTTAACTCAATAAGGTGCTTTTTAAGAAAGCACCTTATTTTGTGGTAAATTAAAGCTAAACATAGTGCCTTTACCAATTTCACTTTGTACGTAAATTTCACTATCCATCAGTTTTAATAAACCTCTGCAAATGGCCAATCCTAAACCACCTTGCTGGCGCCCTTCTTTATTAGAATTACTTGCTTGGTAGTGCGGGTCAAAAATAGCATTCAGCTCATCTTCTTTTATACCTACGCCTGTGTCTGATACATGCACAAATAGTTGATTATCGTCACTGCGTTTTACATGTACTGCAATGCTGCCGCCGCGAGGGGTATGCCTAATTGCATTATCAATTAAGTTACTTAACACGCGCTCTAATTTAGCTATATCGGCAACCACAGGAAAGTCACAAATCGAAGGTTCTACCGACAAACTAATGCCTTTTTTATCAACGGCTAAACTAAATTTTGCCATGCAATCGTAAATAAGCTCACCTAAATTAAAGGTTTCTTTATTTATACTTATTTCGCCATTTTCTAAGTGAGCAAGTTCAAATATTTGCTCTATGAGTAGCTTTAATTGCCCACAATTATTAATCGATACCTGTAAGTATTCTTGTTGTTCTTTTTGACTTAATTGCTCACCTGACTGATTTAAAACTTCTAAAAACCCCTGCAGTGAAGCAAGTGGGGTGCGTAGGTCGTGCGATAAGTGAGTCAGTAACTCTTTGCGTTGCTTATCGCCTTGCTCAAGTGCTTTAAACTGCTCGTTAATACGGGTAAGCATGGCTTGAATACTTCGCTCTAAACTATGCACTTCGTTACTTTTTTGCGTTGAGTAGTTACTTAGCTTGGTGTCGGTAAGGCTGTAGTTAGCGGCTTCAATATTACTAACATCGCGGGCTAAGCGCTGAATTGGGTTGGTAAAAAAGCGTAGCAAAATTAGCATCGCAATAAATAAAAATGCGAGTGCAGAGCCAAGCCATAAAGCGGCTAGCCATAACTTATCATTATTTTTTACTGTACTTAGTGAGGTGTCGTAAGCCTCACCACCAATAATTACATATAAATAGCCTTGTAGCTTATCTTGATTAAATACTGGCGCGGCTGAAAATATTTTTTGTTGCTCTTTATTACGAGGATTATCACCATAGATAGGTGCAGCGCTTGGGTCGTTAATCAGCCTTTTTAAAGGCGTTAAACTAATATGCGTGCGTTTAACTTTACCCGGCTTTGCTGAGTAAGTAAGAATTTTTCCGGTTTCGTCTACAAAATAAAATTCAAACGCAGGGCCTAATAACATCAAGGTATGAAAGAGGTTTTCAAGCGCTTTATAGTCGTAAACACCTTCTTTTATTAATGGGTTATCTTGTACTAAATGCTCGGCAAGCGCCAAATGTAAATTTTGCTCAGCATGATGTTTTGAGGTGAGTTCTAATTGCTTGCTCCAGCCGTAAACTAGGGCGCAAATAAAACAAAAAATGACAACTAGCGATATAGCTAATTTTTGATACAAAGATAATTTCATAATAGGTGTCTTAATTGAGTTGGCTAGGGTTTAGTTTGTAACCAACCCCCCAAACTGTTTCGATGATAGGCGCTTGTTGGTGTTCTTCTAGCTTGGCACGTAAGCGGTTTATATGTGAATTAACCGTGTGCTCGTAACCACTGTGTTGGTAACCCCATACTTTATCGAGTAACTGCTGACGGCTAAAAACATGATTAGGATGGCGTGCAAAGTAAACGAGTAAATCAAATTCGGTGGCGGTAAGGTTAAGGGCTTGCTTGCCTAAATACACTTGGTGCGAACTAAATTCTATATTGAGTGAGCCTACATTTAGTGTTTGTTCGCTATCAACGGGGGAGTTGTCGTTGTTTTGGCCTGCGAGTAGTTGTGATCTGTGGCGTAATTGGGTTTTGACTCTGGCTTGTAATTCGCGTGCAAAAAAGGGTTTACAAATATAATCATCGGCGCCCATTTCAAGGCCAATAACTCTGTCCATATCGCTACTCAGCGCGGTGAGTAAAATAACGGAGGTAGTAGGGTAATGCTCTTTTATTTTTCGGCATAAGCTCAAACCATCCATTTGGGGTAAGTTTATATCGAGTAAAATAAGTCCGTAGGGATGCTTAGCTATTTTTTTTAAAGCTAGTTCTGCGCTTACAACATGATCAACATGTAAGTTAAGCGACGTTAGCTGCGTGGTAATTAACTTACCTATTTCTCTGTCATCTTCTACTACTAATATTTTTTCGTGACGCATGTATAACCTCGTAAAAAGGGGGGCATCCGTGCTCCCTTACTTCCCCATTACAAGCTGGAACGTTACTGCGTGCGCGTAATTACTATTTTCGATACTGGGTTATCAAACTTATGTTCAACACCAAGTGCTGATGTAGATAATCCATCTTGATTTGAAACAATGCCTGGATGCATCGTTATTATATCGGCTGTATCGTCACGTATTTCGTTAAACCCTTCACCGCTAGCGGC
>NZ_AUTI01000101.1:0-7273 GCF_000497995.1 Pseudoalteromonas sp. TB25 | reverse complement strand
AAGCCATTACCTATTCGGCTTTGCAGCGGTATTTGCCACTGCCAGCCTGCGCTGTGTGCAATTGAACGCGTATAAGGTTTTAGCTCGCTAGTACCTTGAGATTGCACTGCAACGGCGCTGTCGCATGGTAAGTAATGAGACCAATCTACAAAACCTGTATTAAGGGTTTGCTCTATGAGTAAGGCGCGCTGCCCTGTAGCGTCTATAAAAAGGTCGCCATTTATCTGCTGTGTGTTATCAAGGGTTAATGATTTTATATTCCCTGATAGAGGGCATTGTTCAACCTGCTCTATTTTGGCATCAATATGATCAACACCGCGTGACATTGCGAGCTTTTTTAAAAACTCGGCATATAAAGTTGCGTCAAAATGGTACGCATAGCTTAAGCCAGGTAATTGCGTGTTAGGTATGGTATTTAATGGTGCAAACTTATGCTGTTTAGCTGCTTGGTAGTTAAGAGAAAAATCCCATAAGCTTTCTTCTGTACCGCTAATGTGCCCTTTTACCCAAAAATTGTAAAAATCGCAAAAGGGGAAGTCTTTTCCAAATGAGCCAAAAGCATGCATGTAGCTATGAGAGGTGGTTTTCCAATTTTCGAACTCAATTCCTAGTTTTATAGATGCATTAGTAGCGTTTATAAACTCTTGCTCGTTTATACCCAGTGCGTTATTAAGCTGCATAATAGGCGGAATTGTTGCTTCACCCACGCCTATAGTGCCAATAGTACTTGACTCAATAAGGGTTATTTTGATTACTTTACCTAACACTTTATTAAGCAAGGCGGCTGTTATCCACCCTGCTGTGCCCCCGCCTGCGATTACGACGTGTTTTATTGGTTTCATATTATTGTCCACGTTTACAGTTTAAAGCTTTGTTAAGTTTGATAAAGTAGCTATAAAAAAACCCTTGTAAAACAAATTACAAGGGCTCCTACACACAACCTTTATTATAGCTGGTAGCTAAAGCCTAACAAGTAAGTGCGACCGTAATCTTGGTAGTCGCGAACTTGTAGCGCGTTATCGCCAGAAAGCGATGTGAACGGCTCTTCTGTTAAGTTTTGAACTTGGAACTGAATTGATAAACCTTCAAGGCTCTCAACCCCTGCTTCAGAGAAGTCATAACCTGCCTGAATATCCCAAATTGTTTCGCCGATAATATTCACTTGCTCTGTATTAAAGCCTAATCCGTAAACATCACCTTTGAAGTCACTACGCTTACGCATGCTGGTTCGTAATTGCATGCCATTCATCTCGTAGTAAACCGTTAAGCTTTGAATTTTATCTGATAGACCCGGTAGTTCGTACTCATTGCCATTTCCATCTTCAATATCAGATTCAATACCTGTATGACTAGCAATTAAGCCAAAGCCTTCAAGAGACGGGTGGAAAATTTTAAATGGTAACGCTAGAGATATCTCGTAACCGTATAGGTCACCGCCGCCGCCATTTACTTTGCCACTGCCAGTACCTTCTGACGTAGCTGGTACTTCACCTGTTGATGGGTCCGCAACACCCGACATATCAATCGCGTAAGTACCGTCAAAAATCCACTGGGTTAAGTCTTTATAGAAAAATGCAGCAGAGAAGTAACCTTCATCACTAAAGTAGTTTTCATAAGATAAATCGTAGCCTGTTGCTTCTTTAGGTTCTAAATTAGGGTTACCACCCGATACAGACCAAAAGTTACCGTTTTCATCCGGTGTATCATTATATGATGCATTAACAGAGGCGTTCATTTCATCTATACGCGCACGTGAGATTGTTTTAGCTGCGCCAAAACGTATTGTTTGCTGCTCATCAATCGCAAGTGATAAATTTAAGCTTGGTAAAACGTGAGAATAATCGTGACCAATATCTGTAGGTGAAGTAATGACTAGACCAGTATTCCCATCTACACCAAAAGCATTACCTTGAGAGGATTGATCTGTATGAACATAGCGCACCCCAACATTACCAGTTAATGGAAGACCACTTACTTCTGCATTAATATTAGCTTGTGCAAATGCTGAGGTGATTTCTTCTTTTACTGTCCACGACTTAGTTGCATGAGTTGAGCTAGTTAAACTTTCGTCAAGGGTTTCATAGTAACCATCATTAACTAAACCATTTACATCGTAGGCTATCATGTCGCCTAGCCCAATAAAGTCAAGGCCAACACTGCCTAAACGGTATTGCTCAGGTACACTAAGCATTCCTGGGTTTTCAAGAGAAAAATCAGTTAAAGTCAAGAAGTAACCTTGCGAAGATTTAGACTTTTCACGCTCTTTATAACCTAAGCCAAATTCAATTGAGCTAATGTATTCGTTTTCTAGTACTTTAGACGCTGCAAGTTTTAATGTAACTAATTCATCTTCAATAGTTGGAGCATTAATAAAACCGTCTTGAGCTTGGTTTTCATACTCTGTGCCAGTTAATCCATATGCATCATTTAGTGCAGAGCTTGCACCCCACGAAAGCGGCCCACCTAATTGAATTAGATCATAATCGCTGTAATCTAAGTCATGTGAAAAAGTAGCGCCAGTATTGCCACCATTAAAAGCATAACCTAAGTTATCTGCTACACCGCGAGAATCACCACGCCCTGTACCTGAGTAGCTTTCTATACTCCAAATTTTACGGTCAACTTGCGAGTAGCTTGCGTCAAATTCTACTGACCATGAATCATCAATATCGTATTTAGTGTTAAATCCAAATGCAGTTAGTTCAGCATCACGCTCTTGGTAATCGTTACGCACAACAACACGTTGGCCTTGTGTTACAGCACTTGTTATAAATCCACTTTCTGCATCTACTATAGCACTGCTTGCATCAATACTACCTTGACCCCAAGCAAAAGGAACTTCAATGCCGCGCAAAATTTGCTCGTCTGTAAAGTCTACATACAACGCATCAAACGTCATATTTAGTTTATCTGTAGGCGCTGCCTCTAGAACAAGCATTGCTGAATCACGTTCAAGCGTTGATGAACGAACATATGGTTTAGCACCGCCTAAAATTGAATACGAGTTACCATCTTCAGCAGTGAATTCAGGGTACCCCCATGAATTCCAACGTTTTTCTTGGTTTGGCGAGCTCATGGTGTTTAGTGCAAATGCAATACCAATGGTGTCATCAGCAAACTGGTCGATGTATGAGAAAGTGCCACGGTAACCGTCGTCGTTGCCGTCAGGGTTTAATTTATCAAAGCTTGTTTGCTCATACTGTCCATTTACTTGAACAACACGTTCACCTTTACTTAGTGGGCGAACTGTTTGCATGTTAATTATGCCCGCAATACCCTCTGCATCTAAATTTGCACTTGGTGTTTTATAAACAGTTACACCGCTCATAATTTCTGATGGGTAAAGGTCAAATTCTACGCCGCGGTTATCACTAATAGATACTTGCTCGCGGCCATTAAATGTGGTGCCACTTTCGTTTTCACCAAAACCACGAATTGATACTCTACTTGCGCGACCATCTAGGCGTTGCGCCGTTAAACCAGGTAAGCGTGCAATAGACTCAGCAATAGATGAATCAGGTAGCTTACCTATATCTTCTGCTGAAATTGACTCAACGACTTGAGTAGAAAAACGCTTTGTGTTGATTGATTCTACAACACTGCCACGAAAGCCTTTTACTTCGATAACCTCAACGTCATCATTTTTTACTGTATCTTCTTGTGCTGCTACAGAGGCAAAGCTTGCTAATCCTGCAGTAGCCATTGCCAACGTTAATATACTTGGTTTGAACATAGACATGATGTTTTCCCGTTACCCATATTGTGATACTCGCTTCTTTATTTGAGTGATAGTCAAACAGGCGAGCTAATTTTGTTGTCAGGATGGATATTAACGCCAGCTTTATTTTATTAACAACTTTATGCATACGTATTCAACAGTTATAGCATGACTTCACATTAATATAAACTTTGTCAAATAAACATTAAACAATTGATTTTATTATAAATAAAACCATTGAAAATGACGTAGCTAACATTACATGTAAAATCTACTGTATCAAAAACTAAAAGTTAGCAGGACGCAATGTAAACAAAGTGAAACTAATTAGTATCGCTATTTAGAATGAGAAATATTAGACACAGTTCAAATGTTTAATTGGTCAGACCATTAAATTAAAAACATAAAATATATTTTCTCTTGTATGACAAACCGTTATGTTTAATAAAAGTCAGAAAGTAAGTCAGTGCCATAATTGGTAAACACCCAACACATAAATAAAACACCTTTAAGCTAGCTATAAGTACTTATTTTTAATAATTTAATTGCGTTAATTTTAGTGCATACGTATGCAGACTTTTTACAGTGTACAAGGCTTCACGTATGCTTTTTGCAAATAACGTGATTAATTGTAATCACAAATAAAAATAGTCTAAATACTGTGTGGAATGACGGAGAAAAGCATGACCCAAAAGCAGTGGTATAAAGGTGCGGTTATTTATCAAGTTTATCCGCGTAGCTTTCAAGATAGCAACAACGATGGCATTGGTGATTTAAGAGGGATTATTAATCGTATTGATTACATTAAAAGCTTAGGCGTTGATGCTATTTGGATTTCACCTTTTTTCAAATCGCCAATGAAAGACTTTGGCTATGATATTAGCGACTATCGTGACATTGACCCGCTTTTTGGTGACCTAAATGATTTTGATGAGCTAATAAGCGAAGCCCACACTCGTAATATTAAAATAATTATTGATCAGGTGTTAAGCCATACATCAGATCAACACCAATGGTTTACTGATAGCCGTGAAAATCAAAATAACAGTAAAGCCGACTGGTATGTTTGGGCTGACGCAAAAGATGATGGAACAGCCCCAAACAACTGGCTATCTATTTTTGGTGGTGGTGCTTGGCAGTGGGAGCCTCGTCGCGGGCAATACTACCTACATAATTTTTTAACCGAACAACCGGATCTTAACTTTCATAACCCAGATGTTCGAAAAGCTGTGCTTGATAATGTTGAGTTTTGGCTTAAAAAAGGCGTTGATGGTTTTAGGCTTGATGCAATTAATTTTTGCTATCACGACGCGCAATTACGTGATAATCCGGCTAAACCAAAAGATAAGCGCCAGGGTCGTGGTTTTAGTGAAGATAATCCGTATGCATTTCAGTACCATTACTACAATAATACTCAGCCTGAAAATATTGAGTTTATGCAAGATATTCGCACATTACTTAATAAATACCCAGGTACTGTATCGCTTGGCGAAATCTCATCAGAAGATTCATTAGCTACAATGGCGCAGTACACCCAAGGTGGCGACAAACTGCACATGGGTTATAGCTTTGAGCTATTAACAAATGATTACTCAAGTGAATATATTAGAACTACGGTTCAAACTCTAGAACAACGTATGACTGAAGGCTGGCCATGCTGGGCATTTAGTAATCATGATGTAGAGCGCGTAGCGAGCCGCTGGAGCGAAAATGGCGAAGTAAACCCTCAACAATGTAAAATGCTAACCGCCCTATTAGCTTCTCTTCGCGGCAGCGTGTGTATGTATCAAGGTGAAGAGCTAGGTCTGGGTGAAGCAAGTGTAGCATTTGAAGATTTACAAGACCCATACGGCATTACATTTTGGCCTAATTTTAAAGGGCGTGATGGCTGTAGAACACCAATGCCTTGGGATCTAGCTGATTCATCTCATGCAGGTTTTAGTGAAGTAAAACCTTGGCTACCCGTTGATAATGCACATAAGCAGCAATCAGTAGCTATACAAACAGATGATAACAACTCAATTTTAAATGCCTACCGTGAGTTTATGGCATGGCGAAAAAGCCAAACAGTTTTACTTGAAGGTGATATTGAATTTATAGAAACGCCAGAGCCTGTGCTTGCTTTTTATAGAACGCTTGGAAAGCAAAGAATGCTTTGTATGTTCAATCTCAGCGCTAAGCAAACAAGTATTGATATGCCAACATCAATCGTTAAAGAATACACCGAGCTTAGCCACCACAGCGCAAAGTTAGACCAAGGCACCACAACGCTTGAGCCTTACGCATGTTTTTACGCTCAGTGTTAATGACTCAAAAGTTGCGTTTAATGTTTACCTAAGTGCGTTACACACGAAAAAGCCCAAGCTATTCACTTGGGCTTTTTTGTATTTAACGCATTCTAGTGACTTTTAGTTTCACCATTTAGACATTCAGTTAAAGCAAATAATACGGCTGATATTACAAACTTAAAATATCCTCATAGTAGAAATAAACAATGACGCTTATGCATTTCATTTTTGAACCTAAGAAATCAATTTTCCCTAAAACAATCTAAAGGTTATTAATATAAAGCGTAGAATCAGGTTTTCGTAGCTACTAAATATATTACTCCAGCTAATAATGCTGTACTTACTAAAGTTAAAAAACTGACAAGTAAATTACTCATCCTCACGATAAAAAAATTTCGTTATCTTTTATTTCAATTTCGATTAAAAATCAGTATACCAACAGAGTTGTTCTGGATTGGGCACTACTGATTTATATCTAACTTTAAACTGGATAAATCAGTCATCACACCATTTTTTTAGGAATAAACGAATGAAAAAAGCATTGCTAGCATTAATCGTAGCACCACTATTTGCAGTATCTGCGACTTACGCGGTTGCAGACGATGCGCCAACAGCTTCAGCCGAAATGATAAAAGAATACACAGAAATGTGTGTTAACTGGGCTAAAGATGATGACGTAAGCAATGAAGAGCTAAATGCCTACGTATTAAAATGCGTAAATGATGAGCTTGAATCTGAAGGCTATAAAAAAGTATCTTCTGTTAAGATTTAATTATACCAATTACATTTAATTAGTGATCAATTATAGCGCTAAGAATATAGTTCAATAGCTAAGCGAAAAAGCATGACATATATTTGTTCTCGGCAGCTGCTCCCTGCAATGCCTACTTTCTGCATCTACGCAGTCATATATGAATAGCTTTTAACGCAGTAACTGAGTTATTTAATACGCTAAAATGACCAGGTTTTTAATCAAATTGGTAACACGCTTAGGTGAATGTACTGCTAATAAAGCCGTTGCGAAAGCATTCAACTAGGCACAAAAAAACCGGAATAGACACAAGCTGTGCATTCCGGTTTTTTTATGTTTTTTTAAATCTACAAAAACTATGAATAAGCAATAACGTGCTTATTCATCTTCTTTTTTAGCTTTCGCTTTAGGCTTAGCTTTAGCTGGTGCCTTTTTTGCAGCTGCTTTCTTTTTAGGCGCTGCTTTTTTCTTCGCTTCTTCTGTCCATTTACCTGCTTCATAATGAGCAGTCCAGCC
>NZ_AUTI01000100.1:0-8517 GCF_000497995.1 Pseudoalteromonas sp. TB25 | reverse complement strand
CGGCTACTAACGAGAGCATGCCATCAGCAAACTGCAATACTTGCAGAGCACCAGGGTAGTCAATTAAACGGCGAATATACTTAGTGACCAGTGCTTCGGGAGCAATGTAATGATCGATTGGTAAATCATCGTTTTGAAAAAGCTTTTCGCGGTATTTTAAGTATTGCTCTGAGCGAATACGAGCAATTTTAGTAGGCGTTTTAAAAATACTGTATGCCACTTGGCATGCAACCATGTTCACTTCATCTGAACTGGTTACCGCTATAATCATATCGGCATCTTCAGCACCTGCGCGGCGTAATACATCAGGATGCGCGCTGTGGCCCATAACCCCTTGTAAGTCGTACTTATCTTGAAGTTCACGTAATCGGTTACCGTCTATATCAACAACGGTAATTTCGTTTTGTTCGCCAACTAAGTTTTCAGCAAGCGTAGCACCAACTTGCCCGGCACCGAGTATAATTATTTTCATTATTTACCCGTGGTATTGATCATAATTTAATTAAAAAAATAGCCATTTAATGTTTCATAAATGGCTAACTATTTAGTGTACGGCTATTAGGCTTTTTTAACTAGCTTAGCGTAATAAAATCCATCACTTTCACCGGGCAGTAACTGCAAACCTGGCGTTGTTACGGTATCGTTTTCGTGTAGAGGTATATGTTCTACATCATCGTTATTAGCTAAAAACTTAGCAACTTGCTGTTGGTTTTCTTGTGGAAGAACCGAACACGTAGCATATACCAATGTGCCACCTGGTTTTAACAGTGGCCAAATGCTATCAAGAATATCGCTTTGTAACTTGGCTAAGTCTTCGATATCTGATGCGCGACGTAACCATTTTATGTCAGGGTGACGGCGAATTACGCCAGTGGCCGAACAAGGCACATCAAGTAAAATACGATCAAATAATTTTTCATCCCACCAGGTATGTGGTTGCGATGCATCGCCACATTGTAGGTCTGCACCTAAGCCAATACGAGTTAAGTTTTGCTTAACACGTTCAAGGCGAGTTGAGTCGCTATCAAGTGCAAGTACATCAGCATCAGCAAGCTCTAAAATATGACATGTTTTACCGCCAGGGGCTGCGCAGGCATCCAAAATATAGTCGTCTGCTTTAGGTTCTAAAAAGCGGGCTGCCAACTGTGCTGCAGCATCTTGTACTGAACATGCACCTGTATCAAACTCAGGTAACGAAAATACATCACGTGGTTTGGCAAGCTTAATCCCATCAATAAAATCAGGGTTTAAGGTGTGTTCAATATCGTTAGCGCTGAGCATGTCACTGTATTCTTGCGTGCTAAATTGGGCTTGATTGACACGAAGCCACATTGGCGCTTGTTGCTGGTTTTCTTCAAGTAGTGCTTCCCAGCTATCTGGGTAGGCTGTTTGCACCTGTTTAATAAACCAATTTGGATGGTTGTATAAACATACCGGAATAAGCTTCGCTTTTTCTTCAAGCTCAGCTTGTTGACGCTGAAAGCTACGTAAAATGGCGTTTATCAGTCCTTTTAATCCTAAAGCGCGTAGTTGAGCCAGTGCGTTAACCGTTTCTGAAATGGCAGCATGAGGTGGTACGCGCATATGCTGCAGTTGATAAATACCTACGTATAATAAAAACTGAAATATTCTACGTTTACCTTTTAATGGCTGCTCTACTAAGTGTTGGCAGTAATTTTCAAGGCTCGGTAAGTAGCGTAAAACGCCATAACAAATTTGCTGTAGCAACGCTTTATCTTTAGGCGGCAAGCCTTGGCTTGCAAATGGAAGTTCTTGATTAAGCGATGCGCCTTTATCAACTACGTTATATAAAGTTTCAGCGGCAAGCGCTCGTACGTTTGGAACATTACTCATTGTTTTCGCCTAATATTGTGCCAGGAGTAACCCAGTCACTACGACCATTTAAAAAGTCGTTAATTGCCATTGGTTTTTTACCTTGCGGCTGTAATTGCGTAATACATAAAGCGTGTTCGCCACACGCCACTACTACGCCATTTTTGTCGCTTGATAAAATTTGCCCAGGATCACCTGATTGCAGCATAACCTGCGCTTGATGAATCTTTACTGTTTGCCCACCCATTTGGGTAAAGCACATTGGCCACGGGTTAAAAGAGCGAATGTTTCGCTCGATTTGAAGCGCACTCAAGGACCAGTCGATATTAGCTTCCTCTTTAGAAAGCTTTTTAGCGTAGTTAGCAAGTTCATCGTTTTGAGGTTCAGGGGTGATCTCACCATTAGCTAATTTATTAATGGTTTCAATTAACGCATCTGGACCTAGCTCAGCAAGCTTTGTATATAAGCTTGCGCTAGTTTCTGTTGTGCTAATAGGGCAGCGGCTTATATGTAGCATATCGCCGGTATCTAGCCCTTCATCCATTTGCATTATTGTTACGCCGGTTTGTTCATCACCTGCCCAAATTGCGCGTTGAATAGGTGCAGCACCGCGCCAGCGCGGTAATATAGAGCCATGCACATTTAAACAACCTAAACGTGGCGCTTCTAAAATAGCTTTAGGTAAAATTAAGCCATATGCTACAACAATCATAATGTCGGCATTTAAGCTTGTTAGCTCAGCTAGTGCTTCATCATTTTTTAATGACTGTGGCTGAAAAACCGGTAAGTTGTGCTCAAGCGCTAGCTCTTTCACTTCACTGGCTTTTAATTTTTTACCACGACCTGCAGGGCGATCTGGCTGGCTATATACACCCACTATTTGGTGTTCGCTTTGTATCAGCGCTTGTAAATGACGTGCGGCAAAGTCCGGCGTACCGGCAAATATAATGCGTAATGGTTGAGTCACTGAGTTTTCCTAAGGTGCTTATTACTGTTCTGCAAACTTGGCTTCTTTTTCAAGCTTTTTACGAATACGTTGGCGCTTTAATGGAGATAAGTAATCAATGAATAGCTTACCTTGAAGGTGATCTAGTTCATGTTGAATACAAATAGCCAATAATTCATCTGCATCTAGTACAAATTCTTCACCGTTTTCGTTAAGTGCTGCGACTGTTACTGTTTCTGCGCGATCTACTTTTGCATACGAGTTAGGTACTGATAAACAGCCTTCTTCGCTAACGGTAGAGCCGTCTTTTTTAATGATTTGTGGATTAATTAATACCAGTGGCTCATTGCGCTCTTCTGATACATCAATAACAACGATTCGTTGATGAATATCTACTTGCGTGGCCGCAAGTCCAATGCCATTTTCATCGTACATTGTCTCTAGCATGTCTTTTACAATTTGGCGTACTGTGTCGTCAACTTGTACAACATCTTTTGCTACAGTACGTAAACGTTCATCTGGAAATCTTAAAACTTCTAACCTAGCCATAGTTACCTTTTTCACTTGTGCTTAATTTAGGGTATTGTATGCTCTTATTTTAGCCATTCGCGTTCACCTTTAACAGGTTTTGGGCAATAATAATGAAAAAACAATACAAGGAAGCTCGATGAAATCTCCACTACTTGCAATCATGCTTACGTTAAGCGCTGCGTTTCCCGCAGTTGCTGATGTACTTAAAATAAAAAAAGACGCACCAAAACAGTATGTTGTAAAAAAAGGCGATACACTTTGGGATATTTCTGGCATCTATTTAGATGAGCCTTGGCTATGGCCTGAACTTTGGCAAATGAATCCACAAATTGACAACC
Organism: Pseudoalteromonas sp. TB25; assembly: GCF_000497995.1. Taxonomy (NCBI): domain Bacteria; kingdom Pseudomonadati; phylum Pseudomonadota; class Gammaproteobacteria; order Alteromonadales; family Pseudoalteromonadaceae; genus Pseudoalteromonas; species Pseudoalteromonas sp. TB25. Next base: position 4,869 of record NZ_AUTI01000100.1, on the reverse strand, counting down.
CACACCTAATTTACCCCGGTGATGCATTAGCGTTGATATACGATGCAGATGGAAACCCACGTTTAGTGATAAATAAAGGATATAGAAAGCTATCTCCTCAGGGTCGTATTACACCAAAAGGGCGTGATGCTATTACTACTTTGCCGCTTGAAATGATCAAACCTTATATCAGTTACGAGCAAGCAATGAACAGTGACGATATTAAAGGCAAACCTTATATTTTAGGTGCAAACGAAAATACTAAAACACAAACGCTAGGCCATATTTTATATGTTAAAGGCGACTTACAAGTACATAAAGCATATGCTATTTACCATAAAGGTGACCCCTACACTGATTTAACCGGTGAAGTGTTAGCAACGCGTGCATCTTACGTGGGTATAGCACGTGCTTTTAGAGCGGGCGATGAGAAAAATGGCGTGCCTTCGTCATTACGCGTTGAGTCTGTTAAACGAGAAATTCAGCAAGGTGATTTTTTAATGCCGGCAATGGAAGGCCAAATGCTTCCTGCGTACTTTGATATACACCGTCCTTTAGAACCTGTAACAGGTAATATTATTGCTTCACCACGCGAAGTTAGAGAATTCAGCACAATGGATGTTGTGGTGCTAAACTTAGGCAGTGAACACAATATAGAAGCGGGTCATGTATTAGATCTAGAGCGTCAATCACCAACGGTTATTGATGGTCCTCGTGGCCCTCGTTATCCAGAAGATTCTAGTAAATATGAGAAGCTTTTATCTGATGTGAGCCAATTACTTGGTGATGAGTCTGACGAACAAAACACAACGTGGACCATGCCTAAAGAAAAAGTTGGTGAGCTAATTGTCTTTAAAGTGTATGACAAAGTAAGTTATGCATTAATAACTAAAAACCAGCACCCAATTCGCATTGGAGATATTGCAGTTATTCATTAAGAAGTAGCGAGTCGGTGCTCTAGGAGAGAGCATGGATCAGTCATCTGGCAAGCTAGCCCACTGGCTTGCCTTTTATATGTGTAAAGGGTTGGGTATAAAAACCCTTTTAGCACTATCTACAAACTATTCCCTTGGGTCGTTATTCGACTTATCTCATGACAAGCTTTTACAGCTTGGGTTAACCGCTAATCAAGCGAGTAATTTACTCAACACCAATTGGCAACAAGTCAGTCATTATGAGCAATTAATAGCGCTGAACAACATTACTGTTGTCTGTATTTTTGATGCGCTTTACCCAGAAGATCTCCGGCAGATTGCCAGTGCGCCTTTATTACTATTTTGCAGGGGAGATGTCTCGTTATTATCAACTCCACAAATTGCAATTGTTGGCAGTCGTAATGCTACACCTACCGGGCTTGAAATAGCCTCAGAATTTGCATACGAGTTAACTTTGGCGGGTATTACAGTTACTTCAGGTATGGCGCGGGGAATAGATGGTGCAGCACATAAAGGTTCTCTTGCTGGTACAGGTAAAACCATAGCTGTGCTTGGTACTGGGGTTGATATTTACTACCCCAAACGCCATAAACTATTAACAGACCAAGTTTTAGAAAGCGGTTTGCTGGTGAGTGAGTTTTTACCAGGCACAGCTGCTCATGCGCACAACTTTCCGCGCCGTAATCGTATTATTTCTGGGTTATCGTTAGGAGTGCTTATTGTTGAAGCTGAAATTAAAAGTGGTTCGTTAATTACAGTACGCTATGCGCTTGAACAAAATAAAGAGGTATTTGCAGTACCGGGTTCTATTAAAAACCCGTTAGCGCAGGCAAGTCACTTTTTAATAAAGCAAGGTGCTAAGCTGGTAGAAAACGTGGCTGACATTCTTGATGAGGTGAGTTTCACTTACGACAATAATGTATTTAATAAAGAGCAGCCGATTCAAGCCAATTCTCAATGTGAGGTTCTAAATAGTATTGGCTTTGAAGTAACCAGTGTAGATGACATTGTGCGTCGTGCGCAGTGGCCAATAGATAAAGTACTCAGTAGGTTGCTCGATTTAGAATTAGACGATCAGATTGAGCGAGTCTTAGATGGTTACATCAAGTTAAGCGCAGGAAGGTAATATGTTTGATATTCTTTTGTATCTTTTTGAAAATTACATTCATAGCGAAGCGGATATATTTGCAGAGCAAAATGAGTTAACCGATGAGCTACTGCGTGCGGGCTTTAATAAGCCTGAGATATTTAAAGCTCTTGATTGGTTAGAGCAACTAGCCGATTTACAACACAGCGATGAGTCTCCTTATCTTATTGCTAACCCTAAAGATGCTGTGCGTATATTTACCGATAGTGAATGCCAAAGGCTCAGCGCTGAGTGTCGTGGCTTTTTAATGTTTATTGAGCAAATAGGCGTAATTAACAATGTAACACGTGAAATGGTAATGGACTGTTTAGCCTCTCTCGATAAACCAACTATAAGCCTAGAAGACTTAAAGTGGATTGTACTTATGATCTTGTTTAACGTTCCTGGCTCTGAAGAGGCATATGAGCAAATGGAAGATTTGATTTTTGATGAACCCAGCGAACTTCTTCATTAGAGATAATTATCTTGATTGTACTCAAATTACTTAAAAGGATAAGCACGGCATTGCTTGTATCTTTAAGTGGTTTGGGTATATTAGGCGAAAATTCACCAACCTATTAGGATCACCATGAGTAAAATCGACCATTCGCTTTTCTCGGCGAACAAGCACGCCCTCGAAAAAGAATACGAGATATGCCCACAGTGTGGTTCAGAGTTAGTGATCCGCAATAGTAAATCAGGCCCTTTTTTAGGATGCGCAAGTTATCCCAAATGCGACTTTATTAGGCCGCTGGCACATCACGACAGTAACGAAATCAAAATATTAGAAGATTCTGCATGTCCTGAGTGTAGCAAACCGCTGGTGGTTAAAAATGGCCGCTATGGTATGTTTATTGGGTGTACGGGTTATCCAGAGTGTCATTATATTGCTAACGAAAATGAAGAAAAGCAAAGCGAAGATACTTTGCCTAGTTGCCCTAAATGCAAAAAAGGTCATTTAGTCGCGCGCAGTAATAAGTTTGGTAAAGTATTTTATTCTTGTGATTGCTACCCAAGTTGTAAATACACGCTTAATAATAAACCGGTTGAACATCCGTGTCCTGAATGTGACTGGCCTATCGTCATAGAAAGAAATATGGCAAACGGCATATTATTGCAATGCCCACAAAAAAGCTGCATGCATAAGCTCACCCCAACTGAATAACGTTTAATTATATCTGGAGACTACTTTGTCAGACCTTTCAAATACGCCCACTGCAATAACATGCTTAACGCAAGGCGAAGTTATTTTATACCCAACAGAAGCTGTATATGGTTTAGGTTGTGATCCAGATAATCAACAAGCCGTTGAGGCACTATTAGCTATTAAGCAGCGCCCGGTTGAAAAAGGGCTTATTTTAATCGCTGATAACTACGGACAATTATTAAAATACGTAGATGATGCAAAAATACCAATGGATAAACGCGCTGATATTTTTTCGAGTTGGCCTGCTGCAATTACATGGGTTATGCCTGCATCTAAAAATACGCCTAAATGGCTCACAGGGCAGTTTGATACCATCGCGGTAAGAGTAACAAACCATCCAACAGTAAAGCGTTTGTGCCAAGAGTTTGGCAAGCCATTAGTATCAACCAGTGCAAACTTAACCGGTCAAGAAACGGTAATTAGTATTGAGCAAGCCAAAGCGCAATTTGCAGAACAAGTTGGCTTTTACGTTGACGAGCCGTTAGGTGGTAATACTCAACCAAGCACAATAAAAGACGCCATGACTGGCAAAATATTTAGAGGTTAATATGCAAAGCGAATTATTAAATCAAGTAAAAGCATACTTTATGGCTTTGCAAGACACTATTTGCCAAGGTTTGGAGGCTGCAGATGGCAGTGCTAAATTTATAGAAGATAACTGGCAGCGAGCAGAAGGCGGTGGTGGTCGTACACGCGTAACCACTAATGGCACTGTAATAGAGCAAGGCGGAGTTAATTACTCTCATGTATTTGGCGCTTCAATGCCTGGTTCGGCAACAGCGCACAGACCAGAGCTTGCAGGGCGCAGCTTTCATGCGTGTGGTGTGTCGTTAGTTATTCACCCTAAAAACCCTCATGTACCAACAAGTCATGCCAATGTGCGCTTTTTTATAGCCGAAAAAGAAGGCGAAGAGCCAATATGGTGGTTTGGTGGCGGGTTTGATCTCACTCCTTTTTATCCAGTATTAGAAGACGTACAACATTGGCATCAAGTTGCTCACGACATTTGTGCGCCTTTTGGCAGCGACGTTTATCCAAAATACAAAACCTGGTGCGACGAGTACTTTTATTTAAAGCACAGAGATGAGACTCGCGGAGTAGGCGGTTTATTCTTTGACGATTTAAACGAACTTGGTTTTGAAAAGAGTTTTGCGTTTATGCAATCGGTGGGTAATGGATTTTTAGATGCCTATTTACCTATTATTGAACGTCGCAAAAATGACGAATACACAGAGCAACAACGTGATTTTCAGCTTTATCGTCGCGGGCGCTACGTTGAGTTTAATTTAGTATGGGATAGGGGCACTTTATTTGGATTGCAAAGTGGCGGGCGCACTGAGTCTATATTAATGTCTATGCCACCACTTGCACGCTGGGAATATAACTATAAACCAGAGCCAAGTAGCCCAGAAGCTAACCTATATCAGTATTACTTACGCCCGCAAGAGTGGTTAACGAGTCAACCAAGTGAGCTGATAGCCAGAGAGTGGCAATTATAAAAATTAAACAATAATCAAAAAGGCGCTAATTAGCTGTCTTTTGATCACAAGTCTGACTCAAGAGATTTTGCTAAATCGTAGCCTTCCAGGATGGCTTGTAACTTAAGCCATCCTTGCCATAAC
>NZ_AUTI01000099.1:0-33868 GCF_000497995.1 Pseudoalteromonas sp. TB25 | reverse complement strand
CCGCCGTCTCCGGCAAACTCACCGAACAATGGCGAATGGTGAATGAAATATTAAAACCGACAGAAGTTTTAAATAATTTATTACATGCTCGAAAAGAAAAGTGGGAAGAGGAACAATTAAAAAGTTTTCAAAGAAAAGGGAAACTACCTACTAATGATAAATGGAAGAATAAATATAAAAGTCCTCAGGAAGGATATTTAGATGAGTACGATACAACAATAATTAAGAGTGTTACAAAAGACTGGTTAGTTTCTAATTTAGACTCTGTATCTGTAATGGTTACAGGGAAAACACCATCTACTACTGATGATACTAATTGGGACGGTGATATACCATTCATAAGCCCTTCACAAATAACAAAAGAAGGCTGTGTTACCGCACCCAGTAGATATGTTTCCACTATTGGAGCTGCTAAGACACCTATTTTGCCAAAGAACTCTGTCTTAGTCGTTTGTATTGGTACGATTGGTAAAGTTGGTCTGCTTGATAAAGATGCTGCATTTAATCAGCAAATAAACGCAATGATTCCAGTAAACGGAATGAATAAAATGTTTTTGTTTTATTGGTCAAAAACATTGCATGATTGGTTAAATAAGACCTCAAGCGCGGTTGTTAATGCTGCGATAATCAATAAATCGCGTCTTTCAATTGCTCCTTGCCCTGTGCCTTCAATAGAAGAACAAACCGAAATCGTTCGTCTCGTCGAACAATATTTCGCTTTAGCCGATACCTTAGAAAAGAATCTCGCGAATGCTAAACAGCGTGTTGATAACTTAACCCAATCGATATTAGCAAAAGCCTTTCGCGGTGAACTTGTTCCACAAGACCCAAACGACGAACCCGCCGATAAGTTATTAGCGCGCATAAAAGCCGCGCGACTTGAAGCCGAAAAGCTAGAAAAAGCCGCCAAAAAAGCAGCAAAAGCCAGTAAGAAGTAACACGCTATTTGTAGGTCGGCATTGTTGCCGACATGGTTAAATTCGACAGACATAAGAGTGAGTTTAAAGCAAGCCAATTACAAGTTAGCGAATTAGACAAATATATTAGGGAAATGGATATGTCGTTTATTGAAAATGAATTAAATATAAATAAAAAAGAAATTGAGCAAGAAATTAAAGCGGATTATGAAAAGATAGGAATTGATTATTCACAAGCATTAGTCGATCAAGCTGTTATGGTTTCATGTTTGCAAAGTTTGTTAGCTGAGCTTGAAGATCATAACGAGTTACATATAGCTTATGATAATGGGCCTAAAAATTTTATTTTTGATGCAAATGAGTTAGAGCAGTTAGCTTGCGAATTAGAAGACTATTATGACTCTTTAGTTGAATTTCCAGAGAATTTACAACGTGATAAGTTTGACGAGGCACATCCAGACCTAATTAGTACCGTTGCAACTCATTGTAGTGAATCACCATACATTAATAGAAGGGAACTTTTTGACCAATTATGTGATGAGGCTGAACATGGAGTGGATCCTGAAGATGAGGATGACGCATTATATGGCACTGGCAATACTAAAGAGTTTGATATAGCAAAATTAATAAAAATAGAAAAGTGTTTTGTTGAATACTTATGTGAACTTGATAGTCAATTAAATTTTAGAATTTGAAACGTTATAATTAATTGTTTAAATGCATTTATGCAATGCAAAACCCTATAAATAGCGATGTATTAAAGGCATCGCTATAACTTTTAAAGCTAGCATTATTGTGCAGTACAAAAAAATTAAAGGATTAAAATGGAATTTGAAGAGTTTTTAACCACTCATATGAGTGAAATTAATGCTGAGTTCTTAAACTCTAGAAGTAGCGAGCAACAAGCACTGTTTACTGAAGTTTATGGTTTGATTCGTCAGTATTTTCCACTGTGTGATTGCTATACAACACACAACGCCAAAGAAAAAAAACGCTTCTTTAAGTTTGGTGTAAAAGATGGAAGCGGCAAGGGAAAACCGCGTATTTCAGTTAGTTTTTTTGCAGATACGGTTAGAGTATCTGTTAATAGACATTTTTTTAAAGAAAGAAAAGTTATAGAACCAAGCTCAATTGAAGAGCTATCACCATTTTTAGAAAAAATAAAAAATCAATTAATTGGTGAAATGGATGGGGACCAGAGAAACCCTATAAATTATTCTCAAGATGAAGAAACCACAGAGCAAGATACTACTGAAAAACTGATCATAAATGACAGCTGTGAGTTTGATAGCTCTGCATCTCCTTTAAATCAAATCCTATATGGCCCTCCAGGAACAGGTAAGACTTACCATACAATTGAGGCCGCGGTAAAAGCTGCTGAGCCTGAAAAATACGAAGCGCTAAAAAGAAACCCCGCATTGAGTACAGCAAAATCACAAAGAGAAGAGCTTATAAAGCTCTACAAATCTCTAGTAGATGATGATCGTATTCGTTTTGTAACATTCCACCAAAGTTATGGTTATGAAGAGTTTGTAGAGGGGTTGCGTGCTCTTACAAATGAAGAAAAGCAAATAGAATATAAAGTTCTATCAGGTGTATTTAAAAAAATCAGTGATGATGCTACTAACACAAATATTAAGAAAAGCCTCGAACTGAATACTAATCCGAGAATTTGGAAGATATCTATTGATGGTGTAAAACCTAGTACGATTAAAAACTATTGTTTTAAAAATAATGTGGCTGCAATTGGTTGGGGGCATACCGGTGATATGGCACAAGATGAGCGTTCCCCTGAAGAGAATATTTACTTTGAAGGGCTAACTAGCCAAAATAAAAATACTATCACTCAGTTTTGTTCTGCAATTAATGAAGGTGACTTACTGTTATGTATAAGTAGCGCGAAGACTATTCAGGCTGTTGGTGTTGTTAAGGGGGGTTATGAATATAAAGAACAAGGGATTTTAGATAGAAATGACTTTCGCCATACTCTACCCGTTGAATGGTTGAAAACAGATCTTGACCTTGATATTCATTCTTTAAATGATAATACCAACCTAGTTCAAAAAACAGTTTACGAGCTTGATAGGTTTACAGAGGCTGATTTTTTTCAGCTTATGGAAAAAAATGAAATATCATTTGGCCAGAAACCAGTTCCAGAGACTAAAGATAATTATGTTTTAATTATTGATGAGATTAATCGGGGTAATATTTCAAAAATATTTGGCGAACTTATTACGCTTATTGAGCCATCTAAGCGAGCCGGAAAAGATAATCTAGAAACATTAAAAGTAACTTTACCTCATTCAGGAAACCCATTTTCAATCCCTGATAACCTTTATATTATTGGTACTATGAATACGGCTGATAGATCGTTAGCGATGATGGATACTGCTTTGCGCCGCCGTTTTGATTTTATAGAAATGATGCCACAGCCAGAATTGTTTAAAGGTAAAGAAGTTAAAGGTATTGACCTTGAGCTGCTACTTAAAACAATGAACAAGCGTATTGAGGTGCTTTACGACCGAGAGCATACATTAGGGCATGCTTTTTTAATCCCTGTTTTAGATGCTTTAAATGTTGGTGGTGACAATGTACAAAACAATGCATTTAGTGAACTTAAAAACACGTTCAAAAATAAAATCATCCCGCTACTTGAAGAGTACTTTTTTGAAGACTGGAATAAAATTCGCTTAGTATTAGGTGACAACCGAAAAGAAAAAAGTGAAATAGAACAATATATTTTTGTGAAATCGAAAAACGAAGAATATACTAAAATTTTTGGTAAAAATCATGGTTTAGAAACCTACGAAGACACGAAAACCACATACACCTTAGCTGATTTTAACGCTCAATATTCAGTATGGAATAGCCCGATAGCTTATCAGGCTATTTATGACGATACATTGCTTAAAAGCCCTGCGAACACTAATGATGATGCAAATGAAGTTCCATCTTCGAGTGCTCAGTAATGCCGGAAGTAAAAAAGCAAACTACTGTTTTTGAGTTTGGGTATTTGGTTAATGGTGATGATAAAAGTGGCAAAGTACCAGCATCGCCCCAGATAAAACCTATTTCTGGAGACGCATACAATTATTTAAGAAAGTTATGTTTATGTGATGACTCAGAAAGTCGATTCATGCGCTTAAAGCAAGTTGATAGCTGTGAGGTATTACAAGTTAAAAACTATGCAGGTGTGATTTTTACTCCCGATGGAACCCAAATAGAAGTATTACCTAAAGTAGCTAAAAATAGTGATGACAGCGCCTCGCGCGCGTCATTACTCATGATGCTTAAATCACTTAAGCAGTTTAGGCACTTACAAACTAATAATGCTAATTTAGCTGAAAATAAAATACCTTTACTAGAGGTTTTTATTAGCCAGTTTTTAGCCTCTGTAAATACCTTAATAAAGCGCGGGCTTAAAAGTGACTATGTACTAAAAGAAGATAACGTTGCCTTTTTAAAAGGTAAGCTTTTGGTAGGTAAGCAAGTTAAGCATAACTTTATTAATAAACATAAGTTTTATGTTGAGTACGAAGAGTATTTACAAGATAGGCCGGTTAATCGATTAATACACACTGCACTTGTAAAGGTGAAAGGCTATAGCCGCAGTGCTAATAACCAAAAATTACTGCAAGAGCTGTTATTTGCTTTTGCAGACATACCACTAAGTAATAATGTTAAGAATGACTTTGCTAGCGTTAAGCTAGATAGGGGAATGAAGTATTACGAAGCCCCACTGGCGTGGACAAAGCTAATTATTGATGGATTCTCTCCGTTAACCTTGCAGGGTAAAAGTAATGCATTTTCGTTGTTGTTCCCTATGGAAGCGGTGTTTGAAAGCTTTGTTGCTCAGTATTTAAAAAAACATATTACAGGTTTTGGTGAGGTATCTGCTCAGGTGAGTACTAAGTCTTTAGTTGATTATGGCAATACACCTTATTTTTTACTAAAACCGGATTTATATATTTCACGCAAAAGTGATACCGATAAAAGCAATGACATTGTGCTTGATACAAAATGGAAATTAATAAATGAGAAAAACTCTAAACGAAAAGACAAGTTTGGGCTTTCTCAAGCTGATTTTTATCAAATGCTAGGCTATGGTCATACTTACTTAAATGGTGAAGGTGATTTAGTCCTGATTTACCCTAAAACAGACGTGTTTAGCAGTGCATTCCCGCATAGCTTTAATTATGACGGTGGTGCGCTAAAACTCTGGGTTGTGCCTTTTGATATACAAGCTGAATGTGAAAATAGAATAGATTTGAGCTGTTTAAATATAGGTATTATTTAATATTAACGTTGCAAGTGGAGTAGTCGATGCAACCAATAGAAGAAACTATTCAAAGAGTCATAATTCAAGATTTTGATCTGTTGAATAATTATAAAACATGTAATTTAATTGAAGCTCATAAAAATAATTTATTACAAAGCCATAAAAATAAAATATTAAAACCATTAGATGGTTTTAGCTATTGCGCTGATGAGGATGCAGACCATTTAGCCGATTATTATAAGGCTCTTGAAGAGGGCGATTTTGTAAAAGCCTGTTATTTAGCTAAGCAATACGATGAAATTGAAGAGTTACTTTTAAGCGCAATCGAAAATAATGACGAAGAGCTCGCTATTACACTATTATTACTAGGTGCGAATATTAATCATCAATACGTTGGCGAGTACGATGATATAAATTACCCAATAACACTCGCGATGGCTAATGGATTAGAGTATGTGTTCAATGCTCTGCTTTTATTTCCTGACATAAACCTTGCAGTAATCGGAACCCCAATCATGGAAAACCCTGAAGTAAGACAGTTTTGCGGGTATCCGGTAACTAACTCTGCGTTGTGCCCTTTGGCTGTCCTGCTTCAGGCTGAGTATCAAAACTTTGCAAGATTTATAAATGTTGATTTTGATGTCATTCTTTCAGACAACTCTATGTTAAATACATTATTAATTGAACAAAATTTAATATATGAACTTAAGCAATTAATAGTTTTGGGTGGTTATGCTGATGACGTGGACGGTGATGATTGTGGTTATATAGGATCTCTGTATTGGGATTATAAGAGCAAGCCAATAGATACAAACTTAAATAGAATAAGCGAATTTGGAAATATAATTTCTAATGTGCTGATACAAGGTGATGAGCCCTGGCTTATTGATTTAATAGATAATCGTGGTAAACCATATGCTAAATCACTAATTAAAGAACTAGGTATAGAGGAACTCATTACCCAGCTTGCCGATAAGTATGAAGCCCAACAAAGCAAAATTGATGAGTTAGAGGATGAACTCGCTGATGCAGTTTCTGATAGTGATTTTTTTAAAAGGTTAGACCTTACTTCGATTGTTAATAACCACAATAAGTTTATAGAAATTGATATAACCGAAGAGTTTATTGAGCTTAATTTTAACTTTGTAAAGCCCTATGTAAAGGCAATAAAGGTAAGGCAACAAAATGCTGAGTATGAACTTGTATTAGAAATAAATACTGGTATTGAGCTAACAGAAGAAATCAAAATATCAGGTTTTTTTAATAGGCCCTTCCAAAGCTCAGTTAAAATGACAGCCTATGTATATCAGCATTTAATACGCTTGAAAAATGTGTATATTAGCTTGTTAGCTAGTCATAAAGCTACACTTGAGCCACTCAACAAATTGACCCCTAATTTTATTGATGCATTGTTAAACCATGATGTGGTTATTGAAGGTTGTCATTCATTTGACCTATTTAAGTACCTAGCCATGTTATGTAATACAGACTCTGTCGACTTTTTTAACAGTGTGAACAAAGTAAATAAAAGTCAATATATTCAAGTTATTGTTGATAAAAAAGTTGAGGTTAACTTGATTGATTTTAGGGAGTCTCTTCCAATTTACAGTGGTGAGATTGGCCCTGAGAATAAAGATGAGTATAAAGTGTTTAACATTGCTCTTTACCAAGCAATTTTAATGCTAAGCAGAACTCAAATATATGACAAACACGATAAGTAACTTATTTTATATGTACATTTTAATAGTAACTTATTTTATATGTACATTTTAATAGTAACTTTATTTACACAAAGGTAATTTAATTTCTATCTGTTAGTTTAGCAATAACAATAATTTGTTATTAAACAATTGGTTATATTTTGGCATCAACCTTGTAATAGTAGCTATGTGTTTAACTATTACAAGGCTTAGCCATGACTTCTAAAATAATTCTTAATGCAAACGATTCAATAACCTGTCCTCATTGTGATACTGACTTTGATGTACAAGATGCGATAGCAAAGCATTTAATTGAGCAACATGAAAATGAGTATGAGCAACTCCTAAATCAGCAATTAACTACCCTTAAAGCCCAAGCCACTAAAGATGCAGAGAAATCAGCGTCAAAAGTATTTCAGCAGCAACTAGCTCAATTAAATGAACAGCTAGAAGACAGCAAGCAAAGCGAAGAAGCACTCAAAACAAAGATTGAGTCTGAAAAAGTTAAAGCAGAGCAGCGCGTGCTTGAAAAGGTGAGGCTAGAAAAACAAAGCCTTGAGGCATCAATAAAATCTAAAGATGAGCAATTAGATCAATTTAGAAATGAAGAACTTAAACTCAGAAAGGCCAAAACAGAGCTTGAAGATAAACAAAAAAACTTTGAGCTTGAATTAGCACGTAAAGTTGAAGAGCAAAAGCAGTTACTTCGAGATGATGCTGCAAATGAGTTCAAATTGAAAGAAGCTGAGTACCGTAAAAAAATTGATGATGCTTCCAAAGCTAATAACGACCTTAAGCGCAAGCTAGAGCAAGGATCACAACAGCTACAGGGGGAAGTTTTAGAGCTTGAGCTTGAGACTACACTAGCACAGTTATATCCGCTTGATTTTATTGAACCCGTAAAAAAAGGTGCTAAAGGCGCAGATGTCATACAAACAGTTTGCATGCGCTCAGGTACTGTATGCGGCAAAATAGTGTGGGAGACAAAGCGAGCTGAAAATTGGTCAAATGCCTGGGTCAGCAAACTTAAAACAGATGTACAAAATGCTGCTGGTGATATTGGAGTGCTAGTAACAACCGTATTTCCTGCAAATACAAATGAACCTATGTTAATGGTTGATGGAGTTTGGTTAGTTAAACCTGCTTTAGCAAAAGGGCTTAGTGAGGCGCTTAGAATAGTTCTATTAGAATCACAGCGCCAAAAAACGGTGAGTTCGGGCAAAAGTGAACAAGTAGAGGCTATATATGATTATATTTGTAGCACGCAATTTGTTCATCGTTTAAAAGCGGTTGTAGATCATCAAGAACAAATGAAGATTGAACTTGATAAAGAAAAAAGCGCAGTGCAAAGAATTTGGAAAAAGCGTGAAGGGCAGATAACAGGTATCACAGCGCAAATGATGTCGATTTGTGGTGAGCTGCAGGGCCTCTCGCATGGTGGTATGCCAATGTTGGATGAAATAGCTACTTTAGAGTAATAAACAAAAACCAGTTAAGAGCAAATTTTGCTCTTAACTGGTCGCTAATATAAGTGATTTATCTAAATAATTACTTAACCACTTGATTTGAGTAAAATGAATGGTAGATTAACGCTAGTAGTATATAACTATCCCAAGGTCGGGAAGCAGTAAAAAGGAATTGCAGTGATAATACCCCAGCGTTACCCCTCAATTTATAGCTCTGCTCGGATAATAAAAATATCAAACGAGCCAATCATTCTATTACCCCTAGCTCTATATACAGCTAATGCATCAATTGATGAGGGAATCCCCTGTGCAAAATAATTTTTTAACTCCATCTCAATGGCTTTCTCAGTTTCTTTCTTCTCGTAATTTGGAGTCAGTAACTGGCGGGCCTTTGTTTACTTATCAGATGAGGTATGAAGAGTATCAAGAGCTAAAAACGGTTGTGTCAAGGTTTTATCCAAAGACAAGCATAAGCTCTCGCAAACACAAAGATTGGACCGCTTGCTTTGTATTATGTTGCTCTGAATGGTACAGGCGAGATTGTGATTCACTTAAATGGGAATGGTATTCAGCCTGGCAGTCTTTAGGTTTTGAGTTAACAGCTTCTCAAAGGGCTGATGTTATAACTTTGGGGTTAAAGGGTTTTTGGAAACGACCTATTCGAAGCTATGAATCTGAAAGGCGTAACTTTTTAGGCTCTGTATTTATAGAGGGTGGGTTACCGTTTCAACTAATAAGTGCAAAAGAGAATAAATTTTCTGATTTGATTAGAAAGATTTTACGTAACTATTATAAAGTTGATTTAATTGGCATTCCATTAAAGCAATTGATAAGTGGTTATTTAGAACATTTTCCTAGCGTTTTTACTGAAGATGAATCAGTAGAGCTAATCGCTAAAATCGTTCGAAATTTAATGACGCTGGCCGATAAAGTCGATGCAAATAATCAAGATGATTTACCATCAACACAGCTTGACCAAATTTTACCTAACTGGCGTAGTCAATTTCCCATCCCATTAGATGTAAATACAGGAAAAGGCCTATTAGACAATTGGTTGATAGGTGCGTCCTCAGCAAGTTCTTCAATTAAAAAGCAGCATTCGAAACTATCTTGTAAGCACTTTTTTGATTTAAATAATTTACTGTTTAGCTCTGAAGTATCCTTACCTAAATCACTAAACTTTAACTTTAAAAAATCAGACGTTAATTCAAGCAAGCTTGACTTGGGATTAAATGAAGGTGCTAAAAGGAGAGCTGACTTTGGAAGCGTGTTCGCACAGTTCGAAACTAATCGCACAGTCATAAAGCCAAGAAAGAAAGGTGTTTGTTTTTCTAGAACCAATATTGATAGCTCTTTGTTTATTGAATTATCTGAACTAGGGGTTAATGTTGAGCAGCTTAATATTGAAAACTCTTCAATTGGATTAGGGGAGGCTCCTATTGGTTTTGTTTTTGATGAAGATGAAAATAAATATACTTGTATTGGTCAGGCAAGTTTTACTACAAAGCACAAAGAAATTTATGTTTTAGTACCGTCATCTTATGAAGTCGAAAACCTTAGTGGCTTTGCGTTAAAAGATAAAGATATTGAAGCCTATGGCTATAAATTAAGTTGGTATAAAGTTTCAGGTGATATTCGATTTTATTGTTCAGAAAGCCGATACCGTTTACGTACAAACTCTACATCGAATACTAGTGGAATGCTGGCTATAGTTGGTGATGAAGTTCAATGGGAAACCAGACCCGCTCAAGTATATAAGGGTGTCCCTGAAATCAAGTCGGTAAATGATCATGCAGATGTTAACTTTGGGTTGACGAGATTATTAGATAATAAACCAGTTAATACTATTAAAGAATATGAGAAATATGGACAACATGTATTTAGTGTAAAAAATAATGACGGCGATACTTTAATTAAGCGAAAAATAGCGGTTCTTCCCCAGGATTTGTCTATTTCCTTCAACAGTGAAAATGAAAATGCAGTAATCAATGTGACTACAGCTCAACCAATAGTTGTTTCACTAATTGCCTCTGAAGCTAAAATAGTTCAATCAAAAAATAGTAACACTAGGCACTTTACTATAACGCCGAATTCTTTGCCTCCTGCAAAAGTAACCATGCAAATAAGTGCAAATTTACTTTGTGATCCAATTGAAATTACTTTGCCTTATCCTGCCGAAGGTATTTATGGTTTTGACAAAGATGGGAATGAATTATCAGAACAGCTTACCGTTCACCAATTACTTGGTTCTGAAATCTATTTATTTTCTAATCAGGATTATGACGAAAAATTTGAGTTGGAGTTTGCCTTAAAGCCTATTATTAGGAACTCTCCCACTATATTTTCATCTATTTCTGTAAGTAATAAACCTAAGGTTCTTAGTCTATACAGCTTTAAAGAAAAAATTGTTTCATTGCTGTCTTTATGTGACAAGTTGGATGCTGAAGTTGCTATAAATATCAAATGTCGCGGATATAGAAAACAATTTACTGTAAGACGCTTTGCATCAGAAGTGAAGTTTGATCCTGTTGATAAACTGTACTCATTTGAATCAGGTGATTCTTCAGGGGAAGTGAGCCATAACCTGCTAGCAATGAAAATAGCAGAACCTGAATGTAAACCTGTAAGTTTACCTCGAAGAATGCTCGGTAGTATTGAATTGGATAGGTTTGAAGTTGCTAAAGAAATGACTAAAGGGGGACCTTGGCTAATTATTCCTGAAAATAGGCCTGATATTGACTTTAGACCTGTATTTTATTTTGAAGATGCACTCGAAATAGCAAATATTAAATCTTCATCTAGCATGCAATCAGCTGTTAGAGCCTTTCATCCTAAATTTAACCCCTTGGCTATTGCCGACATGATGGAGGTAATGGCTAATGATTATTACCACTCCAGTTGGCTTTATATGAGAAGTTTATGGGATAACTTTGGTTATTTACCTTTATCAACTTTTGAGGTTTTTAAAGCATTAACAAAGAACCTTAGAGCATTAACTAGCATTTTATTCAAGTTTGAAATGGATGAGGAATTTATTCGTCGTTTAGACACTGAATTTCCGGTTCTTTGGGAATTAATTCCTTTGGACTATTGGCATAGTGCCAAAAATGATTTCATTAGCTCTTTAGAAAAAATAAATATTCCTGCTGACTTTATTCTCGAACAAGTTAATTCAATGTTTGATCGTTTGAGTAATTCGTTGCCAACTTATCCTGTAGAAATTATTGAACACTTAAAAGGGAAAAAATTGGCACCAAGGTTACCATTACCGCTTGAAAAGCAAGTCTTAAATGAAACCTGGTTACAAGAGTTAGTTAGGGATCATGCTGAATCAGATTGGCCAAATTCACAGCAAAAATTAATTGAAGAAGCTATGCGTTTATTAACTGAGGCAAGAGCTATTGTAGGCCCTTTACATTTTAGACAAACATCGGTTGTTTACTATCCGGTGATAGCTGCTGCAATAGCAACTAAAAAGGTTAATTTTGAACAGGTATTTTCAACCGACTCAGCAATCACCTTTGCTTTTAAGCAATTAAGAGACTTTGAACCCGTCTGGTTTTCATCTATGTATAGTTATTTTGTGAGTTACTTTACTCAAAAAGTATAAAAGGAATTATCAATGAATTATTTTTCAGCATTAGTAGAGCAGTCATTAAGCAGAGCGAAAGAATCAACTTTAAGTGTTTTGGGGATCACGAACCCTAAATTAAGAGAGCACCTGCAAGTACAAATGCAGGGTAAATGCGGAGATGAGGGATCGTTTTTAGCCTCCCCATTATTTGAGCATACTTTTGGTTGGACACAAGCTGAGCCAAAAATGAAAGATTTAGTCGATGATAAGCTCTTATCTTCTAAAGTAATGTCATCTCTCGATAAAGCAAAAGTTACAAATAATAAGGGCAAAGTAGTCGAGAATAAGTACCAGTTTAAGTCAGAGTATCATCCTTATACGCACCAATTAGCTAGTTGGGAAACGTTATTAGGTGACGATGTTAAATCAGTCGTTGTTACGAGTGGTACGGGTTCAGGTAAAACAGAGTGTTTTATGGTGCCAGTTCTTGAAGATCTTTACCGTGAGCAACAAAGAAAACAAGAGAAACTGTCGGGGATCAGAGCCATTTTTTTATACCCGCTAAATGCATTAATAAATTCACAACGCGAACGTTTACATGCGTGGACAGAAGACTTTGGTGGTGATATACGTTTTTGTTTGTATAACGGAAATACTGAAAATAGTGAGATTAAGGTACGAGCAAAGCAATCTCAAGTACCCAATGAAATACTTTCACGAGAGTTAATGCGTAGAGAGCCTGCGCCAATACTTGTTACAAATGGAACTATGTTGGAATATATGTTGGTGCGTAATGTTGATGCACCAATTATCAATAAATCTAAAACAGAGCAGTCATTGCGCTGGATTATTCTTGATGAAGCACATACTTATGTTGGCTCACAAGCAGCGGAACTCTCAATGCAATTAAGGCGAGTGCTGCAAGCTTTTGGTGTAGAGGCTAAGAATGTAAGGTTTGTCGCAACGTCGGCAACAATTGCTGATGAAGATGCTGAAGCACAGCTACAAAATTTTTTAGCTGAGCTTGCAGGAGTATCACCAAACCAAGTCGTGGTCATTGGTGGTAAGAGAGCAATACCAAAGGTGAGCTTTAATATTAAGAATACTCTTTCCTTAGCGCAAATATCAGCTATTGAAGCGAATAAACCAGATAAAGCAAAGGACTTTGATCCTGATGTTTCAACTAAAAGGTTTGAAGCTTTATGCCAATCAGAAGTTGCAAAGACAATTCGAGATAAATTTGTTCAAAGTGACAAACCTATTAAGTTAACGGATTTAGTCGAGTTTCTTCAAGGGCGATTTCCACATGATGATTTTAATCAAGAGCTAGTTCTTAAGTGGGTAGACTTATTAACAGGGACTAAGTCAGATAAAAGCTCTCAAGCATTTCTGAAAGTAAGAGCGCATTTCTTTCAACGAATGCTAAATGGTCTATGGAGTTGTATAGATCCAAACTGTCCAACAAAAGACAGTACCGTATTAAAAGATCACTGGCCTTTTGGTAATGTGTATGTTGCACAGAGAAGTCGGTGTGACTGTACTGCTCTAGTTTGTGAAGTCGGTTTTTGTAATGACTGCAATGAACCTCACTTGCTTGCTGTTGAGAAAAACCATGCAATTGCTCAACGAGAAACAAATGTATCTGATGAATTTTCATTGTTAGTAGACGTAGATGAAGATCCTGAAGAATTGACTTCTAGATCTTCAAATAAAAAGCATTATATTTCACCAATTACATTATTAGCTTCTCCAGATAGGGAAGGGAATTTTATAAGTGTTGGTATTAATAAAACATCTGGGCTTATTGGAGGCTTAGAGGAAGATATTACGTTATATCTATATCAAGACTATGAAAATGAATGTGGAAATTGTTCATATAAAGGCTATTCAGGAAATAAACCAATAAGAAGAGCAATGCTTGGCTCTCCATTCTATGTAGCTAACGTTGTACCAACATTATTAGAGTTCTGCCCAGATGCAGAAGTTGTTGATGGATTAGGACCCAATAGCCTGCCAGGAAGAGGTAGAAAGTTAATCACCTTTACTGATAGCCGTCAAGGTACGGCACGGATGGCGGTAAAAATGCAGCAGGAAGCTGAAAAAAGTAAACTAAGAGGGTTAGTTTTTGAAATCATTAAAAAGAAACAATTACTATCCCCTCAACAGGAACGTCTTGATGATGACACAAATATTGAAGAGCTGAAGAAGCTAGCAGATCAGTTAAGGGCTATAATGCCAGCAAAAGCTGCTGAAATTGATGAAGAGATTAATGCTAAATTAAGTGGAAGCTCTACTCTTAAGTTTGTAAATATTTCTTGGGAAGAAATGCTTACAGAATTAATGCTTAAAGAAGATATTAATACCAACATTCTCCATTATAACAAATATGCAAACCAAGAAATATTTGGTACTGATACGGGAAAACGTAAAGTAGCGGATATGCTGCTTACTCGGGAGTTTATTAGAAGGCCTAAGGTTTACCATAACCTAGAGACTCAAGGATTGGTTAAACTCACATATGATAATTTAGGTAAAATAACGGACTTACCGGATAATTGGTCCAGTAAGCAATTAACCTTACAAGACTGGAAAGATTTTTTAAAAATTTGTTTAGATTTTTATGTAAGAGATAACAGCTACTTTAAGCTTGATGATGATTGGAGACAATGGATTGGCTTTAAGTTTGCAGCCAAAACTCTTATTAGTCCAACAAGTGATGATAGTAATGAAAACAGAGTAAAAAAATGGCCTTCTATAAAGAAAAACGTTGCTAATCGTTTAGGGAAGTTACTAGCTTTAGGAGGAAGTCTAAAATTAGATAACGAAACGGATATACAATTAATTAATGACTGGTTAGCCAAGGCATGGAGTCATTTAACTAACCCAAAATATAATTTATTGAGTAATGATAACGGTAAATTTTATTTAGATAGAAGAAACATATCTTTTAGCCTTATGTGTGATGGATTTTTATGTCCATCAACAAATAAAGTTTTAGATACAACATTTACCGGGTTAACCCCTTATTTACCCACTCACCTTAAGAGTTTTGATCCAAAATCATATTCCTGTAAACCTATTAAGTTACCTCAGTTGTGGGATGCATTTGAAGAAACAGGAGATTTTCAAACTGATTTATCAAGAGTTCGTGAATTCATTAAAAATAATTCTGAAATAAAAGAAATGAGAGAACTTAACCTCTGGACTGATATAAATGACAGGGTGTTAGAGGGTGGCTTTTATTATCGTACAGCTGAACATTCAGCTCAACAGTCAGCTGATCGGCTAAAAATTTACGAGGACGATTTCAAACTAGGAAAAGTAAACGTTCTCAACTGTTCAACAACAATGGAGATGGGTGTTGATATTGGCGGTATTTCTGCTGTCGTAATGAATAACGTGCCTCCTCATCCGGCTAATTATTTGCAAAGAGCTGGGCGTGCAGGGCGAAGTAATGAGTCAAGAGCAATAGCATACACATTATGTAAAAGTAACCCTCATGATAGCGAGGTATTCAATGATACAGCCTGGCCATTTGTCACGAAAATACCCGCACCTCAAATCTCATTAGATTCATCTAGATTGGTTTCACGCCATGTAAATTCTCTGTTGTTATCAGTATATTTAAGGGATGTTATTGGTAATACTGATAAAGAAAAAACATCTTTAAATTTGCAGTGGTTCTTCGAATCTGAAGATGGTGTTGTATCTACCTGTGACAAATTCAAAGCTTGGATGGACTCGGCCTCAGATCCAATTGAAGAAGCTGTAAAAAGCTTAGTGAGAGGCACGGCTTTAGCTGGGAATGAAGTTCGAAGTATCATCAACTCATCTAAAAAAGCAATAGAAAAGCTACAGGCTTTATGGTTATCTCAACTGAACAATCTAAGTTCAGCACTAACAAGTGCGACAAAAGACTCTCCATTTGAGTATAGAATTTCTCTTGAGTTGGCCAGACATAGAAAAGAGTATCTTTTAAAAGAATTAGCAGGAAAAGCCTTCTTACCTGGCTATGGGTTCCCAACAGATGTGGTTACTTTGAACAACTCTAATATAGTTGATTTTAGACGTGAAAAAGAAGGGATAAAATCTAAAGCTAAGTTTCGTGAAGATAATATTTCTCAATTAAGGGATATGCCTAGCCGGAATTTGGCTGTGGCAATTAGAGAGTATGCTCCTGGGGCACAACTAGTTATTGATGGACGAGTATTTCGCTCTGCTGGAATTTCACTTAATTGGCAAAAACTAGGTAGTGGTGCTAGAGAGGCACAAAAGTTTGATGTGGCATGGCTGTGTAGATACTGTGGTCAAACGGGTATTGATAGGTCTAGTTCTACCTCGGACGAACTTAAGTGTTCTAGTTGCAGTCGCAATATACATTCATCTTTAATTAAAAAAACAATTGAACCAACAGGCTTTGTTACTGACTTTTTTGACTCTCCTGGTAATGATATTACTAGACAGAACTATATTCCAGTTCAACCAGGCTGGCTATCACTAAACGGTGAAAAATTCCCGCTTCCAAACCCTGCTACTGGATTCATGAGTTATGGTAGTAATGCAACTTTATTTCAACACTCATCAGGAGAGAATGGAACGGGCTTCGCAGTTTGTTTATCATGCGGTAAAGCAGAGTCGATGACAATAGATAGTAAGTTCCCAACAGGGTTATCACCTACTTCGGAACATAGACCAATAACATCGACCCCTAAATCTAAAGATTCTGATGGCTATCAGCCAGCATGTGATGGTAGCGCCACTGTACATTCTGATATTCACATTGGGTGCACAAGCTTGACAGATGCATTTGAATTGACATTAAAGCATCCGATTACAGGTCAGTATATCGATGTATCTGATGAAGGAGAAACAGTTGCGTTAACTTTAGCTGTTTCATTAAGAAACGCATTAGCTCATAAATTAGGTATCTCTACATCTGAAATTGGTTATGCAGTTAGACCTTCTAGAGATCTGAATTCAAATTTACCTGCGATGGTCATACAACTTTATGATGCAATAAGTGGTGGTGCTGGGTTTGCTACTAGTGCAGCCCGTTTCATCGGTAAACTATTGGTTGATATGCACTCAAATTTAGCTTGTTTATCAAGTTGTGATGAAGCTTGTTCTTCATGCTTATTAGATTCAAATACAAGACATGATGCCAATCATTTAGACAGAAAAGCTGCAACTGAATGGTTAGGTAATGACTTTATAAAGTTTATATCACTGCCCACTGAGTTTGAGTATTTAACGGAATCCAAATATTGTCATGAATCGATAAAAGAATTTATTTCACACCAAATAAATAAAGGTGCGAATTCGATTAAGGTTTGGTTGTCAGAAGAAACTAATGAGTGGGATCTTGACGCTAGGCAAGTCCACATGTTCATTTACCAAATGATCCAAATTAATGGAGTTGAGTTGTCCTTTGTTCTGCCAAATCTACAATTGGGAGAAATAGAAAAACGTAGCCTACTTAGATATAAAGAACTGGGTATAAAATTACTAAAACCAAATAAAGAGTTAACAAATGGCAATATGGTCGCTCTGGTTGAGTCTGCTAATAAATCAGTTTCAATTGCTAGTCAAAGCGCAGAAATGTTGTCACCCAATGGACGTTGGTTAGAAAGTAATAGTGAGGACATGTTAGTTAAATCTAGCTTATCGCAAGATTTTAAATTTAGTGAAATAGATACATCCCAGTGGATTGTTAACCTATCTGACGGTGCAAGAGTTGAGTTTAGCACTGAGCTTAATGGTGAAATAAAATCGTTTGGTGACAGGTTTTGGGCATTCATTTGTAAAGAATATGAGCCGTTAGCAAATGAATTTAAAGATGGTGAGTTAATAGAGGTTGCTTATACAGATAGATACCTTCAATCACCTTGGTACATGATTATGTTAGGAGAAATTATTAGAGGGTTGCCTTTTAATTCTAAAACTTCATTTGAACTACAGACATTATTCTCATCTAAGCCGGGAACTGGACGCTTTATAAATCATGACTGGAATATTTCATCAGATATGGTTGAGGTAATTAACTTGTGGTTTAAGGAAGGTATTAAGTTACCTTGTTTTATTGATTTGCATGAGAACAAAGCTGATATTTCACACCGAAGAGAGCTTACTCTCAAGTTCAAAAATGGTAACGAATATTGTATTGGTTTTGACCAAGGTGTTGGCTATTGGAACCATGATTTATCGCGGAATAAACATTATTTTAATTTTAAAGATGTTAGTAACCAACTATTTCAAATGTTTGAGGCGTGGGAAAATGGGAGTCTTAGAAACGGCTTTGATTGGAAAACTGTTTTATATATAAATAAATCATAGCTATCAAACTCTTTTACTCAAATTACATTAAGGTAATAAAAATTACCAAAATGTAATTTGTTTTATACGCTACGATTTAAAAAATAATTAACCTATTGTTTTTATAGCTTTTTATATTTGGAATGGTTTTCGCTTTATATGGTTATCTAATCATATGAGGAAAACGTAATGGCTTTTATTGTCACAGAGGATGACCGATTTTTTGTATTACCTGAAGTAACCAATAGTAAACACGCTCTGGTTAGAGAGGGACAAAGAGGGATATCTAAAAAGCAGGTAATGCTAGCTTATAAATATGGCCGAGTAATTCATTCAAGACGTGCGGTTTATCATGTGATTGGTAATAAGGAAATTAAAAAATACGGTGACATTGAACCAGAGCTAAAAAAGATGAATGGTGTTCAACTTGTTATGTCATCAAAAGGAACTGTTTTAACTACCTTCCGTAACAAGGACTTAAGAAAAGTTCGTCCATATAAGCATAATCATAAACATTTACATTAATTAAAGTTTGATTGACACAGAGTTAATCAAACTTAAAGGATTTTACATGGAACTAAATAAATTTGTAGCAACAAAAGCTCGCCCTTTACCCGTAATTATCATGGCTGATACGAGTGGTAGTATGGGAATAGAAGGCAAGATTGAAGCTCTAAACTCTGCGCTCAAAGACATGATCACTAGTTTTTCAACAGAAGGGCGAATGAGAGCAGAAATTCACCTAACGGTTGTTACGTTTGGTGGTAGTGCAAAAACACATCTAAAAATGATTCCTGCTCATCAGATTGAACATGTGGATACCTTAGTGGCTGATGGTGGAACTCCATTAGGAAAAGCTTGTGATCTAGTTAGGGGAATAATTGAAGATAAAGAACTTATACCTTCAAGGGCTTATCGCCCTGTCATTATATTAGCGTCAGATGGTTATCCAACCGACGCTTATCAAGCTTCATTTACTAAATTACTTGAAAGTGACCGAGCGAAAAAAGCAACTCGATTTGCTTTATCAATAGGGGCAGATGCTGATAATGAACTACTTAAGTCTTTTGGCAATGATTTAGAAGCTCCTCTATTTTATGCTAAAAATGCTTCTGAAATATCTCGTTTCTTCCGAGCGGTAACGATGAGCGTATCAAACCATTCAAGGAGTCAGAAGCCTAATGATGTGATGACTCTAGACTATGTGGTTGAAGAATTGGCAGATGATGATTTAGATATTCCGTTATAAAAGTATTATTTGATGAGTATTAAATTTGTTACAGCCACTTTAATTGGCCCTGCTCATATAGAGCAGCAGCGAGCCAATCAAGATGCTGCTAAATGCAAAATTTCTAATGGTTTTTGGGTGGCTGCTGTTGCCGATGGCATGGGGTCGAGAAAGCTTTCTGATATAGGCTCCAAATTAGCAGTAAATATTGCTATAGACGTTTGTATGCGTAGCGCTTTTGATATATCCGATAAAGAGTTAGTGACTTTGATTTATTCAAATTGGCTATGTGAATTAAAAGCTTCTGATATTTCCTCAAATGATGCCGTAACAACGCTGTTGTTGACTTGGGGTAATAACAAAGGTCAATTCCGGTACTTTCAAGTTGGAGATGGTGAAATTGTTTCTAATCTCCGGCAACTGTCATCTAATGAGACAGATACTTTTTCTAATGAAACAACAGGATTGGGCATTAGTAAGAAGCTTTCAGATTGGCTTATAGGTTCAACCTGTCTTGCTGAAGGCGAAAAAGGGATAACATTAATGACTGATGGAATATCAGAGGATATTGATGATCATGTTGGGTTTAGCTCATCAGTAATAAGTAATGCTAAAAGTAAAAGTTGTAGAGCATTAAAAAAGAAATTAATGACGTTATTAAAAGCATGGCCAACACCTAATCATACCGATGATAAAACAATTGCAGTGGTAATATTAAATGACTGAAAAACGAAAAAGTACGGTTTATGACAAACTCGATAACGCTTATGAATTAAAATCTCGGGTTGGTGAAGGTGGCCAAGGGATTGTTTGCACCACCCAAATGAATGGGATTTTAGTTAAAATCTTAAATACTAAAGATACCGATAAAATTAAAAAATGGAATGATCAAATATCATGGTGTTTGAGGCAAAACCTGTCGGATTTAAATTTGGCACTTCCAAAAATACAAATTGTAAAGCCTAGGATTGGTTATGTTCTTGAACTTATGGATGGACTGATACCACTACAAGAAGTTTTGGAAACTAGTTTTAATGATTTGGTTGATAATGAGAGTGTTAGTGAATTTATTAAAACTGGTGGTTTAAAGCGACGTTTAGATATTTTGCTTAAGGCAGCTAAAACATTAGCCGAACTTCATAGCCGTGGATATGCTTATGGCGATATATCACCAGCTAACATTTTTGTATCTAAAGATGCTCGATATTCAGAAGTTTGGTTTATAGATTGTGACAACCTTTGTTTTAATGAAAGAGAAGGGTATACGCATTTACATACCCCAGGGTATGGTGCACCAGAAGTTGTGAGAAATGAAATGCCTGTTAGTGCTTTGACTGATCAATGGTCATTTGCAGTGATGACGTTTGAGCTATTAACTCATCAGCATCCTTATAAAGGAGTTTATGTTGAAGATGGTGAACCAGAGGTTGTAGAGGAACAAGCTTATAAAGGTGAACTACCCTGGGTTTATGACTCAAATGATGATAGCAATGAGAGTACTGGAGGTATATCTATTAATCTTGTTGCAAACAAAAAACTAATTACGTTGTTTTCAGAATGCTTTGAGCAAGGTAAAAATGAATCATATAAAAGACCTTCAATGGCGCGGTGGCGCGATGCTATTCAAGAAGCGTTAGATCATCTTATTGAGTGTCCAGGGTGTGGTGGAGACTACTTTTACATTGAGCAGTCAGAAAAGCAGAAATGCCCTTTTTGTCCAGCAGAGGTTGGCACTGAACATTATGCAGTATTTAAACAATTTATTTTTGAACCTACGGTTAATGAAGACGGTGGAGAGTATAGTAATCAAGAAATGGTTTCTACGAATCATTTTCGAGTGATTTGTGATGGAGGATCATTGTCCTTCAATTCCTCACCTTATAACACTGAGCTGTGGTTTGAAAGTGAAGCTGATTTAAATATATCTATGGAAAATGGAGATATTTATTTTCTTCCTGAATCTAGCGCTGTTTGCAAAATATCAAGAACAAAATCTACTGAAGAACATGTTATCAGTAGAAAGCAAAGAATACCCTTTAACCGAAGAGGTATGCATAACCCTTATCTATTTACAACTTGGCCAAAAGCTGCAGAGAAAAATCCTGAGTATCAAAGTTTATTAGCTAGTTATTGCTGGCAGCTAGTGTGAGGTTTAAATGGAATTATTAAATACTAAATGTTTACAGCAGGCTGTAGTTGAACTTACTTTTGAAGACAAGCATGACGCTAATAAAAATTGGCAGGTAGGTAAGTTAGTTGAGCTATTCGAAGAAAGTGGTAGTTATTATGCAAAACAAGGAGCTGAAAATTTATTTTCAGAAGTGAGCTTTAATAATTCAGCGTTGGCAATATCTGTTAGTCACTCTATTGCTGATTCGGTTATAAGTGTTGCATGCTATAAAAACAGTAACGCATTAGCCGTTCGTTATGCGCATATTCTTGATAGTTACAATGAAGATATTACTTTTAAATTAGAAAATATAGTTATTGATGCGATTAATAAAATTGATCGCAAAGTGACAGACTTTAAATCTGCTGAAGAATGGCTTTTCGATCAGTTTATTTTTACTAAAGAAAATCATTCAGGTGTGTTTGTAGAATTTATTGCTAATTCTAAAACAACATTTCACATTATTGGAATAGACTATAAAGCAATTATCGATAAAGTAAAAAATGAATGGTTACTGACATCTATTCGCACTTTTGATGGCGTTTATGACAATTTATATGTTTATTATGGTGAGCATCGGTTTACTGTAGAGTCAATTGAAACCCAGCTTAAATCTAATAAATATCAATTATCTCTTGAGCAACACTTACAAGATTCTGCCAGCTATTTTAGGCTTTGGCAAAAGTACTCTGAAATGGATTGGCAACAACATGAGCGTGTAGCTAAAGCTGCGGGGTTTATTGAATATACTGCGGCTTCAAGTGACTCAGATGAAGAGATAAGATTTAAGTTCAAGGTTGGTAGTGAGAAGCTAAAGCATTTTTTTGAACAATATAAAAGTCAATTAGAAATGCTTGGGGAGTCTTATTCATTATATGATGCAGAGTTACAGATTAGTAAAGAACCACCTAGCTGGCTTTCTTCTACTGAGCATCAATTTGAAAGTGATGCTAAACCTTTACTGTTAAGTAAAATAGCAATTAAAAATGACGACTTAATTGCTAATTTGCGCCAACGTCCACCACAAAAAGGTGTCATGTATGTTTCTTTAAATGGAGTGTTAAAGCAGCATGAACGTAAGCAAACAGCATTTAAGTTGTTAAAAGAGTCAGCAAATCCTTTACCGCAATTAAAATTCATCTTGGAAGGTATACAGCCACCTGAAGTAAAGGTGAAAAAGGTTAGGGCAGTAACTAGTTCCCTTAAAAAACAGTTACAAGGTAAATCATTAACTTCGAAGCAAGAGAAAGCTTTAAAAGTAGCGCTTAATACACCTGACATTGCCTTGATTATTGGTCCTCCTGGAACAGGTAAGACTCAAGTTATTTCAGCAATTCAGCAACGTATTGCTGAAGAAGGTAACAAACTTAATGCTTCACTTCAGCACCAAGTATTGTTAACTAGTTATCAACACGATGCTGTTGATAATGTTGTTGCAAGATCAGGAGTATTTGGGCTTCCAGCGATAAAAGTAGGAGGAAAGGTTGGTGATTTAAGTCAGCAGCAAACGACATCGGTAGATAGCTGGACTCAGAAAATAATTAATAAACTTGCCCCTGAAATTGAAAAAGAAATTTCTACCAATAGCGAATTTCAGCTTATTGAACTTATTACTTCAACTATTTTTCGGATAAAAACGTCCATCAAACCACATGATATTTATGAGCAATTGAAGTTTTTGCAGGAGTATATGAAACGACTGGCAATTGATTTTGGAATTAAAGTATCTCAACAACAAGATAAAAGCATTGAACGTTTATTGGAGCGCTTTTCTGTTATTTCAGCATTTTCATTAACTAAAGTATTTAAGGAAAAGCTATTAGTTGCAACAAGAGCCGTTAGAACAAAAAAAGTAGCGTATGCTGATGACGGCGAGTTACGTTTAGCACAGTTAATTACCATATTAAAAGAAAGTGATACGACTTGTGCTATAGCATCCAAGTTTGAAAGTTTCGATACTTTTAGTGTTAATTATAAAAAATTATCAACTCTAAAAAATGAGCTTATTGAGGCAATTCAAGACACATATATACTCCCGAATCAAAGATGGTTAAATTCTAGAGAGCTAAAGAGTTTAAATAGCCTAGTTGATGAATTGGAGCTTTCTTTGATGAGTACCCCAAGACTAGGGCAATTATATTTCCGTAATAAATACTTAGAAGCTTTATCAGTTGAAAAGAAGCAGGTAAAAAGCTCTCTTTCTGAGTACAGTGCTGTGTTGGGGGCTACGTGTCAGCAAGCTGCGGGTGCTCCGATGGCTGGCATCAAATCTGTTGAGCATAGTCGAGATATACATTTTGATTCCGTTATTGTTGATGAGGCGGCTAGAGCAAACCCATTAGATTTGATGATTCCTATGGCTATGGCTAGTAGGCGAGTTGTACTGGTTGGTGATCACCGTCAGTTACCTCATATGTTAGAGCCTAAAGTTGAGAAAGAACTTCAAGAAAAAAATGAAGTTGATATAACAGATCAAGAGCTGCTCAAACAAAGTTTATTTGAGCGTTTATATCATTCATTAATGAAGTTTGAGCAAGATGGTTCAAGTGATCATAAACGGGTTGTCATGTTGGATACTCAATTTCGTATGCATCCAGAATTAGGTGCCTTTATAAGCCGTGAGTTTTATGAGTTATTTGGTTTACCACCAATAAAGGCAGGTTTGGATGATTCTAATTTCCCACTTGATGTACCTCACTATGAAGGAAAGCTTGCTGCATGGATTAATGTTACTCAAGCTCAGGGAAAAATGCGCTCTAAAAATGGCTCCAAGTATAGGGATTGTGAAGCAACTATTGTTGCTGATGAAGCATATAGGATTCTACAAGCAAGGCCCGATTTAAGTGTAGGGATTATCACGTTTTATGCAGCCCAAAGAGATTTGATTATTGAAAAAATGATAAGTAATGGAGTGATGGAAAAAAGTGTGGCTGGAAATGTAGTAGCAACAGAATATACAAGTCTATCAAATGGTGACGAGCGTTTCCGTGTAGGTTCAGTAGATGCTTTTCAAGGGAAAGAATTTGATGTCGTTTTACTTTCAACGGTAAGGCATTGGCAAGAGCCTGATACTTTAACTAAGGAGTCTGTGAACAATCAGTTAGGTTTTTTAAGAATTCCAAATCGTATTAACGTAGCTATGTCTCGCCAAAAAAGATTATTAATTGTTGTTGGTGACAAAAGTCTCGCTAGCGAGCATTTAAATCAATTAATGCCTGAGGGTGAAAGTTGCTCATCTGAAGAGAGGGTACTTGTTGGCTTCCCTAAGTTTTATAGTGAGTTATGCCAAAAGGAGAAAGGAATTGTTTGCTAATACTTATTACAGAATGTCAGAATTTCCTAGGGTAAAGCACTCTCAGCTGTTTGCCTGGCCGGTGTACAGCAAGGAAGTTTATTTATCATCACCGAAAGGGCGGATGTTAAATTTATTTGAAAAAACAATTCTTGAACTTATAAAAGTAACAGGCAGTAGAAGCTTAACTTCAACCCAAATAGCAGAATGGCTAGGGTTAGAAGAAGATATGGTTTTGTATATTCTAACTGCAACTATGCAGCCTAATGGTTGGTTAGATAAAAACTTCAAAATAACTTCTGAAGGTATTAAGTTATTAGAATCTAATGAGGATGCTGATATTACGTCAGCGTTAATATTTCAATGTGCTGTTACAGGAAAGTGGCTGCCTAGAGTTGCATACGAATCAAATGAGTTAGAGCCTGTAGGCTTAAACAATAAGCTCGCATTTAAATTAGATAGAGCGTCAGGTAGAACAGAGCAGGCATACCAAGTAAGGCGCTACATTAATGCACCTAATGAAGCGGATGAGTTCATACTCAATGATATTATCAAAAAAGATAGTGATGCGAGGTGGGTAGCTTTTAATGTTATGGACGATGTTGATAGTTTAGCTAAATCATCGGATAGAGCTATTTTGTCCTCAAAGGCATCAAGTTCCGACTACATTCTGGTGTGGGCTGATAGGTCATCTGGTTATAAATTTGATTTCATTGACCCATTTTCACTTAGTGATAAAGCAAGCTGGATGCATGATCTTTTTGAACAAGCAAGTAAGGCATTGCCTGATTTACAGAAGTTTGTTCTCTCACGATTCAACCATGAAGATGAAGAGTTGACCTACACAGAAAACCTTCAGTTAATGCAAGAAAAAGCAAGGCTAGAGGTGTTAATTCAATATCCCAGTGCTCACTCAATTAATGGGTTGATTGAACCATTATTTGAATTATTAAATGATAAAGAAAAACTGCTATGCAATAAGAATTCAGAGTTTAGTTTAAACCGTAGCGTTATAAATAGCTGTGGTTCAATTGTTGAAGTTATATGTAAAAACATACTTGTTGAAAAACCTCTTAAACGAGTGGAAGTTTTACCTACACCAAACCTTAGTAATGACAAAAAAAAACGAGAATTAACTTTACTACTAAAAACAGCAACAACGCTAACAAATACTCAAATTCAGACCGTTTTAAAGGTGCAACCAGGAAAGATATTCCAAACTGCAATAGGGCGAAGCTCAACCATGCGTTCGCTTTTAGCAACAATATTTATTTCTATGCAAGAGTATTCTCATCATCCTATGAGTTTCTTAATAAGTGATGTGCTTTTATTCGACGAAGTCTATTCCTTATCGTTTGATCGAGATGAAGCTTCACATGGTAATAATACCAAATACACTCGAGAGCAAGCGTTACATTACATCAACATTGTTGACAAGTTTTTAAAAAAAATATTAGTGGATTAAGTTATGGCCAAGAAAGGTACAAATAGAAGAAATAGTCCTGCAATACCTGTTGCAGAAAAACCTAATTCAGCAACATCAAGTAGTGTTTTAAACAATATGTTTAAAAAAATAGGTGTGACTACAGAGGAGAAACTTGTAAGTAAATTGAATGTAGATGAAAGAGAAAAATTATCAGAGCTTACTTTAAAGCTTCAACAGTTAATTGATGAAAATGAAACAATAAAAAAGACTCAAGATCAAAGCAAATTTGAGATTGAGGAGCGAATGGAAAAATTGAATACAGAAGAAAATGAGTATAAAGAAAAGTTATCTTCAGTAAATGAAAAGGAAAAATCTCTAAGCTCAAAAGAGAGCAGTGTATTAACAAAACTTGAGCAGCTAGCTAAAAAAGAAAAAGTACTATTCGAACAAGAAGCAAATGCTAAAGCAGGTTTCGCTATTGAAAGGCAAGAAGCCTTGGAATCTCTTAAAGAAGAATATCAAAAAGTAGAACAAAAAATATCATCATTAGATGAACAAAGAAGAGCTGATGAACTGAAAATGATTGAGGAAAATGCTCGTAGACAAGTGTTGATAAAAGAAGAAGAGAAAGCTCATTTTTCTGCAATTAGAGAAAGCATTGAAAACGAAAAATCTATTTTGAAAAAAAAACAGATTCAATTTGAGAAGAAAGCATCTGAAAACAAGCTATTAAGTGAGCAACTTAAGAGTAAGCTTGAATCTCAAGATAGTTGGAAGCAGCAAGTATATGAAGATTGCCAAAAGGAATTTCAAAGTGTAAAAGCTTCATTGGAAAATGAACTCAAAAATTTGGATGTTTACAGAAAGCGTGACGAACAGAAGATAAAAGATTTAACAGATCGCCTACAAAGTTATAAAGAACTAGAAAGGGAAGCAAGAATTCAAGAGCTTGGCTCTCCAGTTGCCGTTCTTGAACGAATGGATGAGTTAGAAAAAGAGTTAAAAGACACACGTAATAAGTTAAAAGGAAGAAGTGAAGATGATCTTGAAGAAGAGCTTGACTACTACAAGGAAAAAGCAGAAGAATTAGAAGAAGAACTTCGAGAGTTAAAACAAAGTTATCAAGAAGTTAAGGGACGAGAAAGTAAATACAAATTAAGTATGCTGGAAAAACTTGAGCTGCAAAAGCATAAAGATTTACTGGAAGCCAGCAATGCGGCATTAACTCACAGTATTGAAGCTATTCGTGCCCAGCTGGATGATTTAATAGAAAAGCAACAGTCTCAAGAAACATTTAAAGAACTAACCTTAATGGATCGCAAACATAGTGAACCAGTTGCTGCTCAACCAATAAATTCATTACAAGAATTTACAGAAGATTTACAGCACCGAATAGCAACATCGACAGATGTTGAGTTGTATTATGACTTGGAAGTAATTAGAAAGTTTATTGCGGGTTTAGCATTAAGCCCTTTACATGTTTTTCAAGGGATATCAGGCACAGGTAAAACGAGCTTGGTAAATGCGTTTGCAAAAGCAGTGGGTGGACAAGTTACTCCTGTACCAGTGCAAGCTGGCTGGCGTGATAGAGATGACTTGATTGGTCATTATAATGCCTTTGAGAAGCGTTATTACGAAAAAGAATGCTTACAGGCGATCTATCGTGCTCATACACCTTCATTTAGTAATCGTTTTAATATTGTGTTACTTGATGAAATGAACTTATCAAGGCCAGAGCAATATTTTGCAGAATTTTTATCAGCGATGGAACAAAATGAACTTGAACGTAAAGTTGTTTTAATGGACTCATCAGTAGTTAACCCTCCCAAACACTTTGTCGAGGATAGAAAGATATTGTTAAAACCGAATACTTGGTTCATGGGTACGGCAAACCATGATGAAACTACATTTGAATTTGCAGATAAAACGCATGATCGCGCATTTACACTTGATCTTGAAAAACAAGAAAAACCACTACACTGGCGAGCGAAAGCGAGTAAACATACGGTTATAGACTTTAACTCGGTAACTGATTTATTTGTAAAGGCGCAACACACACATCAACAGTTAATTCAGGGGATTTTACAAAAATTATTGAAATCCAACTTTACAATGATTTTGGAGGGTCAATTTGATATTGGTTGGGGAAATCGTCTGGAAAGTCAGGCATTAAGATTTATATCAGTTTATAAAGATTGTGGCGGGCAAGCTCCTGATGCATTGGAGCACATGTTGATTACTAGAGTGTTGAGGAAAGGTAAAGTACTGGGGCGTTATGATATTTCGATTGAAAAGCTTGAAGAATTGAAAGCCGGTTACAAAGAGCTTTTTAAATCAATTAATGGTGATGGTACTAAGGGCGAAAAAATAATTGAAGCTGAAGTATTAAGGAAGAAGGAAGGGGTTTATTAAAGATGTTATTTGACAGGGTAACATCAAAAAAGATTAAGCTAAATGATGTGTCAAAAATTCAGTCAGGGCGCTATGCCCTGGTTAATGCTGATACAAAATTAGGTTTTGAACAAAGAGTATTATTTGAACCGTTACTACCTTCAGAAATTGAGACTAAATACACTAGCTCTATATCCTTTTTTGATACTAAAGAGTTATTTACTAATGATGAGATAGTTAAAGAGCAACAACAGCTAACAATAATATTTGATGCAATAAAACAAATAAATGATAAGTATGAAAGCTTGAGTCTAGCCGATTTTAGTCACTTTTTACCCCCTGAAATAAGCAAAGATATTACGCCAAATGAATTAGATAAGGGTATTGATGAAGTATTTGAAAATGGAGTGTTATTTCAAATCAATTCAGCACCAAGAATGAGTATGCGGTATGACACAGAGTTACTTCCAACAAGCCGAGTAAAACGTTATGCAAATAATTACCAAAGTCATTTGGTTGCACACTCTGAGTGCTGGCAACAAAGAACAGTTGTAGGGATTATCCCTAAGAAGCTACTTGCAAAAGTGAGTGAGGATGAGGTTGTAATATATGAAAACATTGTCTACGCAAAGTTGATTGATCATATTTTTAATTATTTATCTTTATATAAAATGCGACTAGAAGAAATAACCGGTTTTATTGAGAAGTTTGGTACATTAGATGGTAATGGTAAAGATCATAGGTTGGTAACTCAGGTATCTGAAGATTGGGGGAGGGCATTTGTAGAAAATGATGTTGGTAAGCTACAAGAGCAAACAGAAGCTAGTATAGATAAAGTAAATGCGAACCTTCGTAAATTATCACAACTTAAATCTGAACAGTTATATCGTTCGATACCAAGGGCAGTACAATTACCAATAGAGCTAAAACAAACTAATATTCTGGTGCATGATAAAAATTACTCTAGAGCAGCATCTTTGTGGAGAAAGTGGTTAAAAAATTCAAATACTGAACGATTGACACCACAGCAAATTTTAGAGAAAAAACAAGAGAATTTTGTTCTTTATAAAGACTATATAGAGTTGATATTAAAACAAGTTTTTATGAATCTCGGCTGGTCTTTAAAAAAGGACAGTATGGGGATCAAGTTAAAACATGCTAATACATTTGAATTGTATCTCCAGGATACAAATCAAGGCGAATGGGTATTACTAAGAAACACTAATGTTGTAGCACGAGTAATTGCTATACCAGAGCCTTTAATCGAAGAGATTAAAGATAATGAAATAGTGCAAGGAACTTTGATTGTTTGTCCAGAAGTAAACCCGTTAATTGAATCCGATAGAATTTTAGCCATTTCTCCTATTACAATACTAGGTAAGGAACACTTAGCAGGTATGCTTCAGCAGCAGATCATTAAAACTATAGTCAAAGAGTATTTAGTTGATTTTCCAGTGAAATTACCGAATTCTATAAGTAAATTATATGATGGAAAGTATGACTGTTACCTGACAGATAATGAATTGGCAAATGCTAAAAAACACGCAAATAATGAATTATACAGTTTAATAGTTTCTAAACGTAATATTTCAAAATACTTAAAACAATGCCCTGTTTGTAGTGAAGCCTCAAAGCCTGAAAGTGTGAGTCAGTCTTCGAGTGATTACTTCACTGCTAATTGCCGAAATAAAGCATGTAAAGCCTCATGGACTTTCGATAAAATAAAGTCCGAGTTCATATTAAACAATGGTTCAAAAGCTAATGGTAGATTCTCTTTTCTTATTAATTTCAACTCTTAACCAACAAATTAAATAAGCTATAAGTGCAAACCTTAAATATAAAGTAACTTACTATAAAGTAAGTTATTTTATATTTTTTTGCGGTGTTTTTGTCTCTTGTTTTTAACTTTTTGATTTTTAATAATTAATATATTTTTATTTTTGGCATATATGTCGCACTTACATATTTAAATAATACGTAAAGTGAGAGATATATGAAGCAAGTAGAAATGGTTATATTAGCAAACTCAATAAAACACGGTGAACACTGTGTAGCAGGCAAAGACATTAATACCAAAGAGTGGTTTAGGCCTGTTAGCGACGAATCAGGGGGTGCTTTAAGCCTCAAGCAAGTTATGTGCACTAATCCATATGGTCAGTATCCAGCTAAACCAATGCAAAAAATAATAATGACGCTGGGGCAACATGTTCCGAAAATGAACCAACCAGAAAATTTTCAAGTAAATGATTCTAATTGGGTACAACATTATAAATTGGCTGAAAATGAGCTAGAAAATTATTTAGACTTACCAAATGATCTTTGGGGAAGGAACGATAGGGTTTCATTTAATAAAATACACACTGGTAATATCATAATTCAAAATTCTTTATATTTAGTTAAGGTTGAGGATTTAAAGTTATTTGTGTCTAATAATGGAAAAAGGAGATGTTCTTTTTCTTATAATGGAATTCAGTATGAGTTAGCTGCAACAGATCCTATGTTTGATAGTTTGCTAAAAACTAACGTAATACTCAAAGGGATCCTTTGCGTTAGCTTAGGCGAAGAATATCTTGGCTATTGCTATAAGCTTGTAGCATCAATTTATTAGGCGGTAATATGAAAATTAATACGATTGGTTTTACCAAAAAAAATGCTCAAACATTTTTCAATTTTATTAAGCATGAAAGTGTTTCCACCTTAATAGATGTCCGTTTAAATAATGTATCTCAATTAGCTGCTTATGCTAAAAGAGATGATTTAAAATTCTTTTTGAGAGAATTGTGTGGTTCTGATTATGTTCACATTCCAGATTTAGCACCGACTAAAGAGCTACTTAATAACTATAAAAAAGGTTATATCTCATGGGAGCATTATCAGGAGAGTTTTTTAAATTTAATGGCTCGAAGAAATATAGAACGAATACTAAAACCAAGCCTCTTAAAGGATAGTTGCTTATTATGTAGTGAGCATGAGCCTCACTTTTGTCATCGCAGACTAGTAACTGAGTACTTAAATGCCCATTCAGATTTCAATTTTACCGTAAAACATTTGTACTAATGGATAATATATTAATCGTATACCCCGACCTATTCAATTGCTTCAGCAAGTTTGATCGAAAAGTTAAAAATATCACAACCGACATTGAAAATTTTAAAATCTCTTATTTACAAGACTCTAATAAATTAGTCACGGGATATGTTAATAAAGCTAATAATATTTGTATCGCCGAGCAAATTATGCAGATTGATAACTCAGGATTAACTCATGCGATAATTTTTGATGACGGTGAATCATTTAGTAATGAAATTAAAATCATTAGATCCTTAGAAATACCATTAAGAATTATTAAAGTTATGGTTACGAGAGTCATTAACATTAAAAAGGATATAGAGTTCAAAGGCATAAAAAGTACGTCTAATTATGAATATATTGGTAGAGGATCGTATTGGGGCAATCCTTATTCAATGTTTGAAGATGGTGATGATAGAGACGAAGTTATTCGTAAATATAAATATGATTTTGATTTTGAGAAATTTCCAAATAAGGAAAAAAGTGAAGTATTTAAGTTAGCTGGTAAGAAATTAGGCTGTTTTTGTAAACCTGCGGCTTGTCATGGTGATATTTTGGCTGATTTCTTAAATCAGTGGGATGATAATAGGTAATCAACGTTAGAGCAGAAAGAAAAAATCATAGATATTTTAAATACAATGAGATGCATTGAAAGATTTATACCATCCCTTCAATAAATAATTAAACCCAGTTGTCTTTTATATCAAATGATTAGCGAGGTTCTTATAAATAATGCAGATTCAGCGGTATAATTTACTTTTGGAGTGTATACCAAAAGCTCCACATTGTGTTTCAGCACCCTACTTGAAAGCTAAGCTTTCAGCTAGGGGCTTCGAGATTTCAACTCGCATGCTGCAGAGAGATCTTCAATCCCTATATGAGCAAGGCTGCTTCGGTCTTGAAAAAGACACGCGTAGTAAGCCGTATGGTTGGTCTATCAATGCGCAGTGGCGAGGTGGTAGCGCTAAAATCATGAGCAGTGAAGTAGCTGAACATTATTTGTTGTTGGAGCAGTTACTGCCGCAATCTGTACCGAGCGATGTTAAACGCTCAGTTCATATTAAAGCAGAGCAGGCACTAAAACGTGTTAATGGCCATGTGCCTGAGTGGCTTTCGACTCTGCCTAAGCCTTCGTTAAAAGTGAATATTGATAATCAGTTAGTTGCGCAAATTGAGCATGCGATTAAGCATAAGCGTGCAGTGGGCGCAGAACTTTATAGGGTGCTATACGATGAGGCTCATTGGCTCAATTTTTCGAAATTAAGTTTTTATAACTTAGTTGAGCAGGGCGGCGTTTTAATGGCCCAGTTTATGGTGGGGGAGCTTCACGATAAATGCTATCAAATGCCGGTTTACCGTATCCGCAATATACACATTTTGCAAAAAACACGACGTGAGCCAAGTTCTGAGCAACTAAAAACATTGCGCAGTGCGATTAACAAAGGTATGAAGCAAGAAGATATCGAGTTAACAGTTAAAGTGCCTAGCCATTCGGCGGTTAATCAAGGGTTTATTGAACTTGGCGAGCTGACTGACAAGCAACA
This sequence comes from Pseudoalteromonas sp. TB25, assembly GCF_000497995.1. Taxonomy (NCBI): domain Bacteria; kingdom Pseudomonadati; phylum Pseudomonadota; class Gammaproteobacteria; order Alteromonadales; family Pseudoalteromonadaceae; genus Pseudoalteromonas; species Pseudoalteromonas sp. TB25. The sequence continues at coordinate 500 of NZ_AUTI01000099.1, read as the reverse complement.
TATTGACGATAAAAATGTATTACTAACCTATCAAACTACGGATACCGAGCAATTGATTGATGAGCTATTTAAATGTGCTTTTTGGCTTGAAGTGATTAAGCCAGAAAAGCTGAGGAAAAGAATTATTTCTAAGCTTAAAGCGGCCGCTAACATCTATAAATAACTCCAACTTGTTTAGGTGCGTCAAAATTTGACGCACCTGTTTGCTATGCTCCTTTTAAAGTTAAGGAGTAGCTATGTTTCAATTAATTCAACAAAATGATGGTTTATCAATCGGTGTATTTGGCATTGGTGGGTGTGGCTGTAATACGCTTAACAGTATTTTTGAACAGCGTGTGTCTGAACAGGCGCACTTGTACAGTGTTAATACCGATCAAGTGGTACTTGAGCATACGCAAAGTGATGAAGCGGTACTTATAGGTGCAGAGCTCACTCATGGTTACGGTGCTGGAGCAGACCCTAAAGTTGGGCTGCAAGCCGCGGAAGAAAGTAAAGAGCAG
>NZ_AUTI01000098.1:0-3424 GCF_000497995.1 Pseudoalteromonas sp. TB25 | reverse complement strand
TGGCCGCTATTTTAGAAGCCCGTGGTTTAAATGTTACCATTTTAAAGCTGGATCCTTACATCAACGTTGACCCAGGCACAATGAGCCCAATTCAACACGGTGAAGTTTACGTTACAGAAGACGGCGCAGAAACTGACCTTGATTTAGGTCACTACGAGCGTTTTATCCGTACCAAAATGACTAGTCGTAATAACTTCACACAAGGCCGTGTATATGAAGACGTATTACGTCGTGAGCGCCGTGGTGAATACCTAGGTGCTACTATTCAGGTTATTCCACATATCACTAACGATATTAAGCAGCGTGTATACGACGGTGCTGAAGGTTATGATATTGCTATTGTAGAAATTGGCGGCACTGTAGGTGATATTGAATCACAACCGTTTATTGAAGCAATTCGTCAGATGGGAACTGAAATTGGCCGCGAACGCGCGCTATTTATTCACTTAACGCTAGTGCCATTTTTAGGCCCTGCCGGTGAAGTTAAAACGAAACCAACTCAGCACTCTGTTAAAGAGTTACGCTCAGTCGGTATTCAGCCAGATATTCTTATTTGTCGTTCAGACCGTAAACTACCTAATAATGAGCGTGCAAAAATCTCATTATTCACAAACGTAGAAGAAAAAGCGGTTATTTCACTACCAGATGTAGACAGCATTTATAAAATTCCTGCGTTATTAAAAACACAAGAATTAGATAACTTTGTATGTCGTCGTTTTCACTTAGATCCACCAGAAGCTGATTTAGCTGAGTGGGAACAAGTACTTTATCAAGAGTCTAACCCAACGGGTGAAGTGACCATTGGTATGGTTGGTAAATATATTGAATTACCAGATGCGTACAAATCGGTTAACGAAGCATTAAAGCATGCGGGTCTTAAAAACCGCCTAACAATCAACATTGAATACGTAGATTCACAAGACTTAGAAAGCAAAGGTGTTGAATTACTTTCACACTTAGATGCTATTTTAGTACCGGGTGGATTTGGCGGACGTGGTGTTGAAGGTAAAATTTTAGCAGCTAAATATGCACGTGAAAATAAAGTACCATACTTAGGTATTTGTTTAGGGATGCAAGTAGCATTAATTGAATATGCACGTAATGTTGCAGGTTTAACAGATGCAAACTCTACAGAATTTAATGCAAATTCAGAAGCACCGGTAGTTGGCTTAATTACTGAATGGCTAGATGCTGAAGGTAATGTTGAAACACGTAGCGAAAAATCTGATTTAGGTGGCACTATGCGTTTAGGCGCACAAAAATGTCATTTAACGCCTGGTTCTAAAGTACATGGAGTATATGGCAGCGACGAAATTGTTGAACGTCATCGTCATCGCTACGAAGTAAATAATAACTTCGTAGAAATACTTGAAAAAGCAGGCTTAAGCTTTACTGGTTTATCAGAAGATAAAAAACTGGTAGAAATTATCGAAAATAAAGATCACCCATGGTTTATTGCCGCGCAGTTCCATCCGGAATTCACGTCAACGCCACGTGATGGTCATCCGTTATTTGAAGGGTTTGTAGCAGCTGCACACATCCACCAAAAAGCGAATTCGTAATTTTAAAAGCCGTGCATATTGCACGGCTTTTTTGTTTTAAGGGCTGACTAAGCTATATAAAACGTAGTAAAGTTAGCTGAACTCACCATTTTGGGAATATAGAGGAATCAAGATGTCAGAAATCGTAAAAGTAATCGGTCGCGAAATTATGGACTCGCGTGGTAACCCAACTGTTGAAGCAGACGTACATTTAGCAGATGGTTCTTGGGGTCGTGCAGCAGCACCTTCAGGCGCATCTACTGGTACTCGTGAAGCATTAGAGTTACGCGACGGTGATAAATCACGTTACTTAGGTAAAGGCGTATTAAAAGCAGTTGGTTATATTAATAAAGAAATTGCTGATGCTTTAGCTGGTCAAAATGCATTAGATCAAAACGCTGTTGATAAAGTGATGCTAGATTTAGATGGTACCGAAAATAAAGAAAAATTAGGTGCAAACGCAATCTTAGCTGTATCACTAGCAACTGCGAAAGCAGCTGCACAGTCTAAAAAAGTTGAGCTTTATGAACATATTGCTGACTTAAATGGCACACCAGGTGTTTACTCTATGCCACTTCCAATGATGAACATCATCAATGGTGGTGAGCACGCAGATAACTCTGTAGATATTCAAGAATTCATGATCCAACCTGTTGGCGCTAAAAACTTCCGCGAAGGCCTACGTATGGGCGCTGAAGTATTCCACAGCCTTGCTAAAGTGCTTAAAGCTGATGGTCATTCAACAGCGGTTGGCGATGAAGGTGGTTTTGCACCTAACCTTGCATCTAACGAAGCGGCTCTTGCTGCAATCAAAGTAGCTGTTGCAAACGCAGGTTACGAGCTAGGTAAAGATATTACTTTAGCGATGGATTGTGCTGCATCTGAGTTTTACGACAAAGAAGCAAACATCTACGATCTTAAAGGTGAAGGTAAAAAATTCACTTCTGAAGAATTTAACTTCTTCTTACAAGATCTTACTAATCAGTACCCAATCGTTTCTATTGAAGATGGTCTTGATGAGTCTGATTGGGATGGCTTTGCACACCAAACTAAACTAATGGGTGATAAAATCCAATTAGTAGGTGATGATTTATTTGTAACTAACACGAAGATTTTAAAACGTGGTATCGACAACGGTATTGCTAACTCAATCTTAATTAAGTTTAACCAAATCGGTTCTTTAACTGAAACTTTAGCTGCAATCAAAATGGCTAAAGATGCTGGTTTTACTGTTGTTATTTCTCACCGTTCTGGTGAAACTGAAGATTCAACAATTGCTGATTTAGCAGTGGGTACTGCTGCAGGTCAAATCAAAACAGGTTCATTGAGCCGTTCTGACCGTGTTGCAAAGTACAACCAATTGCTACGTATTGAAGAGCAATTAGGTGATAAAGCACCGTACAACGGTCTTAAAGAAGTTAAAGGTCAGTAATTCTATTTTACATAGAATATAACTTTTAATTTTAGATGATAAAATCCTCGCCTATGCGGGGATTTTTTATGCCTGATACTTTTTCCAAAGAGATGAAAATAAATTGTATGCTTTAAGCTTGTTGATGTACGCAGCACTAAAGAGTGGAGCACAAAAGTATAACGCTTTACTCATGCTTTAACTTCTTACGCACTCATAGCTGAAACTGCTGCTTTAAAATATCACCTGTAAAACTGGTTTTTAAATAAAAACCACGGGGTAGGGTTTTAATTATTTGCCCATTTGGGCCAATAGCATCAGTGACTATTTTACTATGAGCAGCTTTGGGGCGTATTTGCATAGCATCGCCTAAATGGCCTGATATTTCGTCGACTCTACCTAGCGCAATTAGCTCCATTTGCTCTTCCCAGTCGCGCTGTAACAAAGCGTCTTGTTCAGGTGAAGGCTGCCA
>NZ_AUTI01000097.1:0-2104 GCF_000497995.1 Pseudoalteromonas sp. TB25 | reverse complement strand
CTACAGTTACAGTACCGCCTGGTACTGGTGGTACTGGTGGTGATGCTGGTATATCTGAAGTTGGTAACTAAACACTCTTCTAAAATATAATACAAACGCAGCCTATGGCTGCGTTTTTACTTTATGAGTTTACATTGAATCGTTTTATATTTTTGTTGCTATGCGCAATACTTTTTTTACTACCTATTCCCTTAGGTAGCTACCGCCCTTGGGCTATTTTAGCTATTGGTTTGTTAATTGGTGCCACTTTTTTAGTTCATTTAATTAATAGCGCTATAAATAATAAGCAGCCCCTCTATCCTCCTTTGTATTCCTGGCCGTTATTTGTTGCACTTGGTGCTGTTGTTTTAATTTGCTTTATACAAATATTTAGCGTTAGCCTTGACCCGTTTCAAACAAAACAAATGCTTATTAAAACAAGTTTTATGATTTTATTTTGTTGGCTATTATTTATTTATTGTAATACTGAAAAGCGTATTAAAAATTTAATATATGCAATTATAAGTGCAGGCGTTTTTCAGGCTTTGTATGCCACTTATTTAAACCTATCGCCAGATATAATTAGCCCGCTATTTGGCTATAAACATACCGAACGTGCTATTGGTACATTTACCTACTCTAACTTTTTAGCTAACTTTTTAGCTTTATGTTTGTGTTTAGGTATTGGTGTTTTAGTGAGCGAGCTAAAACGCTCAACTAGCGATTATAAACAAACATTAAAACAAACACTTCGTGCGTGGACTGAAATACTTTTGAGCTCAAAAATAATTTTACGTATTTCGTTAATTATTATTATTGTGGCGCTTATTTTAACCCGTAGCCGTATGGGTAACTCAGCGTTTTTTATTGCATTAATGGTTGTTAGCTTACTCGCGTTTTTTATTTACAAGCAAAAACCTAAAGCGTTCAAACTACTTATAATAAGTTTTTTTATAATCGATTTGATTATCATTGGTGCTATATTTGATGTAGAAAAAGTTAAACAGCGTATTAGCGAAACCAGTATTTCATCAGAAACCCGTGACGAAGTTGTACGTGATTCAATACCCCTTATTTTAGATAAGCCTTTGTTGGGCTCTGGTGGGGGGACATTTTATACTGCGTTTCCGGCGTATCAGTCTGAGCCTTATTCAGGTTACTACGATAATGCCCATAACGATTACGTACAGTTTGCAGTAGAGCTGGGTATACCCACTACAGCCGCACTGGGCTCACTTATACTTTATTGTTTATGGCTATGTATAGCGACTATGCGAAAGCGTAAAACAGCGCTGTTTCAGGGTGTTGCCTTTGGTTGTGCCATTGCAATTATAGATATGTTGCTGCATTCGTTGGTAGATTACTCTTTGCAAGCTGGAGCAAACTCGATGTTATTTATGACTATTTTATGTTTAGCAATATTGAGTAGTAAGTTACCTGCGTCTAAACGAAGCCGAAAAGAGCATAGTTAAATACAAAATATAAGTAATAAAATATATAAGAAATTAAATCACCACAGAGAGCACCGAGAAGAAAAGGAGTAGTGACCAACCATTACTAGTATTTCCTCTGTGTAGCGCAAAGCGCCTCTGTGCTCTCAGTGGTGGGATCCATTTTTAAGTAATAAGAAACTGCGCTTTTACGTTTATGAGTAACTTATTACTTATGTTCTAAATCAAACTCAGTTAAATACCCTTCACCGTGTATAAGTTGATATCGGGCTAAATTCCCCTGCTCTAGTGTTATTAAACTAATAGCTGAGTCGCTTACTAAGTATTTTTGCCCTTCGCCTATGGTTTGGTGCTTATCTACTTCCATATGCCAGCGTTTGGTAAAAAAGTTTAAGGGACTTTTTGGGCCGTATAGAATTGAATCTAGTTTATCGAGTATGTTTATTAATTTACGCGGGAACTCGTTTTTAATACCGCTGGCGGTAAGTTGCCAAATTCGATTGGGGTGATCGCCAAAACGTTTTTGCACCGAAAAGCAAAATGAGTAATGTACGTCTCCCGATAAAATAAGGGTTTCGTTTGGGGTGTCGGTTCGTCTAAATGTATCGAGTAGCTTTTTGGCTGATCCTTCGTGCGCCATCCAGTTTTCTACGTCAACCATGAGCGGTTGGCCA
>NZ_AUTI01000096.1:0-8002 GCF_000497995.1 Pseudoalteromonas sp. TB25 | reverse complement strand
GGTTGTAATATCGCAGCCGGAAATACAATTTCATTAAACGAGCTATTGTAGTAAGCGTTTACGCGTTGTGGCGTCATGCCCCAGCGGTTACGGTCTGTTTTTTGTAGCTCTTTTTCAACACTTTCTGCATGAAAAAATTCACGCATGTTTTTCACATTACCAATCAAATCGTTTTTAGTAATGCTTAAACCTTCATAAGACTGCCATACATTGGGGTAACCAATTTTTGGTACAAATGCAGCCAGTTTAGCGCGCGCATTTACTTTAGTTTCATCGCCCATCCATTCTAGGTTATCAATACGTTCACCAAGGGCTGTACGAAGGTTTTCAACCAGCTCAGACATTTGTTGTTTTGACGACTCAGGGAAGTAACGCGCTACGTATATCTTACCAATAGCAAAACCAAGCGAACTTGTGCCTGACATTTCACTTATTGCACGTTTCCAACGAGGGCGAGGCTCTTGCTGTCCGTTTAGTTCTTTACCAAAAAAAGCAAAGTTAGTATTAAATACGTCCTCTGATAGTAAACCTGCGTTACCGCTAATAGCGTGATACGTTAGGTAGTCTTTCCATACTGCAATATCTTCTTGATTGATTAGCTCAATCATCGCTTTTATTGGCTCAGGCTGAGATACATTTAACTGAGGTACTTTATAACCTGTTTGCGCAAAATATAAATCCCAGTTAAAGCCAGGATAAGCAGTGCTTAAATCGGCACGTTCAACTTGGTTTAGGGTTAAGTCGCGATTACGGCGCTTTTCACGAGGCCAATGACCTTGTGCAATTTTGGTTTCAAGATCAACTATTGCTTGAGCGCGCTCAGCGGTATTTTCTACTCCTGCAAACTTAAGCATGTCAGCAATGTGAGCAACATAAGCTGTACGGGTTTTTACAAAGCGCTCAGCGTCTTCAAGGTAGTAAGAACGATCTGGTAAACCTAAACCACCAGCACCTAGTGACATTTCATATTTATTAGGGTCTAGGCGATTAAACCACATACCGCCGCCAAAAGGGGCTTTATTACCGGTTAACCAAGACTTACCAAACATCTCAGCTAAATCGTCAGTTGACGCTATATCACTAATTTCACTTAACAATGGCTTAATAGGCGCTACACCGAGTTTATTAAGTGTTTCGGTATCCATATACGCATTGTAAAAATCAGCAACGAGTTTTTCTTCTGCGTTTAAATCTTTACGTGCGGCTATTTCTTCAATAATAGCTTTAACATCGCCTTCGCTGCGCTCAGCTAATCCAGAAAATGCACCATAGCGGGTTTTATCTGCAGGCATTTCGTAGTTGTTATACCAAGTGCCGCTGGCATACATAAAAAAGTCATCGCCTGGTTTCACGGCTTCGTTACGAGCTGTTAGATCAACACCAAAACTACCTAACTCTGCTTTTTCTGTCACTTTTGCTGTAGTTACTTTAGGTTGTTGCTCGTCTATTTTTGTTGTTTGCGGCTCTGAACAACCTGTAATAAATGTGGCAGCTAATGCTGCGGCAATTAAACTCTTTTTCATTACTTACTCCTGAGTATCACTGATTGAATTAAAGCAGCAGTGAATCATTTTTATTGTTACGAATATTTAACTTATCGATTGTTATTGATATTAATCAGACAAACAAATCTTTTGAGGTGAATCACCACAGTGCTCGATAAAGCTAATATAGGAGAAAAGAGAAAGGCTAATAGGTTCTATAAACGCTTTATTTAGCTCGAATACTTAAAAGTATCCGAGCTAAGAGGGGGCACACACTATTTATTTTTTATGCTGTAGTTCCCACATACGGGCGTATTCTCCGGCGAGTGTAAGTAATTCATCGTGCTTACCTTGCTCAATAATTTGTCCGGCTTTGAGCACAATAATGGTGTCTGCATCGGTAATAGTAGATAACCGATGAGCAATAACAATACTCGTATGGTTACTGGCAACTTCACGCATTGCTGCGAGAATTGCTTGCTCAGAATGAGAGTCGAGTGCAGATGTTGCTTCATCAAAAATTAAAATAGGGGACTTTTTCAAAATGGCGCGGGCAATGGCAATACGCTGTTTTTCGCCGCCGGATACTTTTAAACCGCGCTCGCCAACCAGTGTTTTATCGCCTTTATCAAGTGTTGCTATAAAGTCTTTTAAATGCGCCATAGCAATGGCTTCATCAATTTCTGCATCACTTGCTGATGGTCTGCCGTAAGCGATATTCTCACGAATAGTAGTGTTAAACAGCACGGTGTCTTGCGGCACTATTGCAATGGCTTTTCGTAAACTATTAAGTGTTACTGAGTTTATTGCTTGATTATCAATACTAATTTCACCAGCGTTTACATCATAAAAACGATAAAGCAGTCGCGCCAATGAGCTTTTACCAGCCCCACTGGCACCAACAATAGCTACTTTGCTGCTTGCTTTAACATTAAAGCTAAGATTATTAAGAATAGGGCGATGCGCATCGTAACTAAAACTTACATTATTAAATGTTATTTCACCTTGGCTAATATTGAGCTCTTTAGCATTAAGTGCATCGGTTATTTGTGGTTTTTTGTTAAGTAGTCCAAGCATGTTTTCAAGGTCGGTTAGGGCGCGTCTTATTTCGCGGTACACAAAGCCTAAAAAGTTAAGCGGTAAAAACAATTGAATCATATACGCGTTAATCATCACAAGTTCACCAATAGAAAGCGTACCTGCTACTACCTCGGTTGAGCCCAACCACATTAACGCGGTAATAGCACAAGCAATAATAAGTGCTTGGCCTGAGTTGAGGGCGAGCAACGACATTCTATTTTTTAAACGGGCTTTTTCCCAGTTTGCTAAAAAGGTGTCGTAAGTTTTTGCTTCAAACTGCTCATTATTAAAATACTTTACCGTTTCATAATTGAGTAGGCTGTCTATGGCGCGGGTATTACTTTGATTGTCGGCAGCATTTGCTTCTCTAATAAAGCGGTTTCTCCACTGGGTAACAACCACCGTAAAGGTAATATAAATAGCAACTGCCAATAATGTAATCAGCGCAAACCAAACAGAAAACAACGTGCCAAAAATAATCGCAACGGTAAGTATTTCAAATAAAGTAGGCACAATGTTAAACATTAAAAAACGCATTAAAAAGCTTAACCCACTTGTACCGCGTTCTATATCGCGGCTAATACCGCCAGTTTGCCTATCTAAATGAAAAGCCAGCTCAAGTGAGTGCAAATGCTTAAATACCTTTAAACCAATATCACGCATTGCGTGCTCGGTTACGCGAGAAAATACAGCATCTCTTATTTCACCTAAAAACACGCTGGCAAAACGCAGTGCACCGTACATCAATAACAATAAAGCGGGGATAACTAACAGTGGGTTAATTGACTTATCTACCGAGTCTATTATTTCTTTAAGCGCCCAAGGCATTAACAAAGTGGCACCTTTTGCGCCTATAAGCGCCATAAGTGCAATAAAAACACGGCCTTTAAATTTTGTAAGGTAGGGCCATAGTGTTTTTACACTTTGGCGTAAATTCATGGCGTCTGGTCGTTTTTCACTGCTTTGTCTGGGGCGCATTCAGTATCTCAGAATTGGTATGTGGGTAGATAAAATCACTTATAAGTTAAGTAAACGCAGTAAATTGAAACAAGGAAAGGTATTAGTTTTTTGAATATTAATTTTAAGCGTTAAAATGCGGTTACCTAATTAATGCTTTCTAAAATAGCAGTATATATTTTCCGGTAGAATATATCGCATATAACGTTTTCTGAAACCAGCTTTCCATAATGATTTGCTATAGGTTTGCTTAAACTTAATCGGGTTAAGAAACATTTTTAATGGATCGGACGTTTTAGCAAAATAACTTTCATGGCTATTTGCTCCGACATACTCAGAGTGTTTTAGATTACCAAAGTTTACGGATTCGCTATAAGTAGGGGTCTTTAATAGTCGAGATATAGGTTTTATAGCCGTTTCAGGAGCGATATTTATTTTTTTATAGTCTCTCTCAATAGCCATAAAATCAGAAATAAAGTCCATAGCCCCTTTTTGAAATTCGTTTATTGTATTTAGCTTATCATTAGAAAAGTCATTAGGTTCGAATATAGCTACTATGTCATCATTTTTTTTATCGAATTTAATTACAGAGCCGTGAGGTGCTGAAAAAATAAATTCGAGCATATGCACACCTTCCGATAACACTTGAAAATTATTTTTAGGTTCTGAAAAGTTACACATATAGCCAGACATCGGAAACCCTTTTTCAGCAAACTTCATTGCAGTTTGAAATGTACCTAGGTAATAACCATGAATATCTATTTCATTATTTTCTAATAACATTAGCTTATTTAATGAGTTCTGAATTGTCCCTTGCCACCCAATGTCAACAATCGCGACTTTTTTGGCATCCATAAACCCAATTTGATTTAGGTAAGTTAGTAGGTTTTCTCTTTCTACAGCTGCAATACTGCATACATCATCAACTAATAAATGAAAGAGTTTTGCTAATTTATCCTTATCGTTATCTGTGTCAATTATATGATTTTGATCAAAAAATCCAACTTCTTTTATTTTTTTAATATGTTTTGTTGCATCTATATCAACTCTATCAAGGTAATTAGCGACGCTCAAATTAGGAACAAAATGGCATAGTACTTTTATCGAATATTCATCGATTCCATTGTATATAGTTGGGATGTTTATAGCTCGTCTTGATGCGTACATATACTTACTAACAGGCGTTTTAGCTCCCTGATTCATAAGGCTATAGGCTTTGTGCATAATATAGCCGTCGCGAGCAAGGAAAAATATATGTTCTATTTCTTGATGCAAAACCTGGCTAGTTAACCAACGAGTTAAGCCAAAATATATTATTCCACAGTATACATAACCAAAGTCGTACCATATATTCTCGTTGTTATTATCTCTTTGGGTAAACGTTTTGTTGATGATAGTCGCAAAATAAATAGATTCTTCTATAGAGAGTTTAGAAGGGTATAGCTGCCTTAGTCTTTTAAATGAATGATGGCTAAGCGCATATTCACTGGTTTTTTTGTAATAATAAGGTTTGATGCCTTCTTTCATCGCGTTAATGACATCGGCGAAGTAATAATCGCCAATATGTAAAAGCTTAGACGGTTTACAGGATAGGTCTTTAAGTATATGCGGATATAACCCTCCTTTAGACTTTGATTTACGAATTACAGAGGATAAAAATAATTTATGAAATTTTGTATACCCATTATCGTAAAGAATTTTTTTTATCACGTACTCCGGTAAGTACATGTCTGAGGTGAAAATAACCTTTTTACTATTATCAATACAGTATTGATAAAAAGAGTGCATATATTCATTTTTGACACAAAATTTTAATTCTATTTCGATTTCTAGCGCTTTCAATATGTTAATTACTTTGCTATCTAGATTTTGTGTTTTTTGTATATGTGCATATATCTCATCCAAACCTATGGATTGGGTACCATTTAGCTCAGCTAGTATTTTTGTTGCTTCTGCCTCGGCATTACCTCGGATGCTTTTAAAGTCTATGTCTAGCTTTTTATGTTCATCATTATATAAATTCTCAACTATTGTAAAAATATCAGCTGGTTCGAAGACTTTTCTGAGGATTACAGTATCAAAGATATCAAAAGAGACTATTTCACTGTTGTTTATTAGCTTTTTTAGGTCAGTGTCATTACTTAGGGTATTTATTAGCTTTAAGCTTTTGTTGTAAAATTTTGCGACAATTTTACTAAATATGTTTTTTTTCATAATGACTTTCCCTGCCTTATTTACTATCCATAACATAATTAAGAAAATCAAAATTTAGCTATTTGTTTACATTTAATTATACTAATTTCGTATATCCGCTGCAACTTACGCATTTAATAGTACGAAGCATCAGAGGTTACCTGTTATTTTACCAAAAAAAACCACTAAATGAATGTTAAATGAATAATAAAACTGCAAATATTAGAAGCTTAGCAAGCCTAAATCATTACTCGGTTTTCGTTGGGTAAGGGGAAGGTATGTTGCCGAAGTAGTAGATTTAAACGCAACATATTTTATAAATGAAATTACCAAAAAAATCTTTAAATAATTGGTTCGAAATAAAGCAACGCCAGCGCCTAAGGTTAAGTTGTAAGATCAAACTAAATTAACGAGCTGGCTATTGTATTTTAAACGCTTGTCCTTATATACTACGCATCCCTTATTTTAGTTTTAAAACGTGAATGTTTAAATTTAGAGTGTTTTTAACTGCCTTTTTGCTAATTGCTGCACTTTTTAGTGTGCAGAGCAATGCTATGGGCGCCTCACAAAATTTAAATATTACTGTTAGTACGCAGGTTTCGCTTACTGATATTGCCGATTTAACTAAAATACAGCCTATTAGTAAGTCTGTAGATACTGCGCAGCATAAAAAAACGCATCAAACCGATTTTGACGCGCACCAACCAAGGTTAACTGCCAATAATTCATCATTGTTTTTGCACACTGTTCAAAGTGAGCCAGAATACGATGTGGTTTTTGAATTTTTTGCTCAAAATCTTGTTAGGCATATATTCTTACGACCAAGAGCGATTAATCCTATACAGCCTTGGTATACGCTTGTAACTAATAGTAAAAAGTCGCGCTTGAGTGGCTGGAAAGACGTTAATTTACTCTACAGAGCTGTAACTACCTACCACGCTTAATTTTCCTTATTTAATTTTATTAGGTTTTAACTTTTAAAGTTTTAGCCTGAAGATTAATTGTGCTTTTAAAAAGTACGTTGCTAGCTTTGCTGGCAATAAGGATTAAAGATGTTAAGTTTTAAAAAAGACAAAAAACCGTCTACGGCTAAGTTCAAATTAAGCTATATAGCCATGCTAATAGTATTGGTTTTATTAGCTATCAGCGCATTACCAAATTTATACCCAAATAAATCGTGGTTGCACGTAAGTAATAGCCCGCACAGTGAAACGCAATCTTTACCGAGCACTAAAACGCTAGTTACTTTTTTAAATAACCAAGGGTTAGAGGTTGAGCAGGGTTTAGATAAGCAATCAACTATTAATGTACTTTTAAACGAGCCAACTAAAAGCGCTCAGGCACAAGCGGCTATAAAAGCGCAATACCCAAACACGCAAGTTAAAATTGTTGAGCATGCAACCAGCCCTACATGGTTACAAAATTTTGGTTTATCACCAATAAAGCTGGGCCTTGATTTAAATGGCGGTGTGCTATTTGTATTAGACGTAGATTTAGATAAAGCCGTTGATGAGCAGTTAGTCAGTGCGTATCAACAAGCTAAATCAATCATTATTAAGCAAAAAGCACATGGCGTAAAAGCGCAGCAAACTCAGCACGGGTTTGAAATAAACGCATTGCCTAATGCAACAGACAAGTTAACCCCCGTTATTGAAGAGCTACAAAGCCGGTTTGCTAATTTTGCTGTTGTAACAAGCAATAATGGCAGCGTTAAAACTGCCAAATTTAGTTATTCAGAGCAAGGCCGCAGCAGCTTTGATAAAGAAGTAATGGGCCAAACACTTACAACCCTTCGTTCACGTATTGAAGAGTTAGGCATTACTGAAGCGGTAACACAGCAACAAGGCAAACATCGAATTCGTATAGAGCTTCCTGGCGTGCAAGATCCAACCGAAGCTAAGCGTATTATTGGTGCAACAGCATCGCTTGGTTTTTATCAATTAAAAGAAATTGGCGGGCAAACATTTAATATGCAATCGGGCGGAAAGATAAAGCTCGATCCTGTGCCAATTTTTACAGGCGATCATATTAATAATGCAAACATAGGCCGCGACGATTGGGGTAAACCATTGGTACAGCTAAGCCTAGACGGCCAAGGAGGGGATGCAATGTCGGCGTTTTCAAAAGCCAATATTGGTAAGCCAATGGCGACGGTTTACTCTGAGTATTCTCAAAATGCTAAAGGTGAAGTAGTTAAAAAAAGCGAAGTTATTAATGTTGCCAATATTGCTCAGCATTTAAGTTCGCGTTTTAGTATTACCAATATGAAAAGCCAACAAGCGGCAGCC
>NZ_AUTI01000095.1:0-578 GCF_000497995.1 Pseudoalteromonas sp. TB25 | reverse complement strand
CAGCCGCTATTGATACATCCCCCAGTGATTATAAACAACGTTTTATGGCGTCAATGCACCACGGCTCACCGAGTCAAAACGAAAACTATTTTGCAGCACAAGTTACATGGGATGAAACTATGGGGGAGTCTATTGTTAACTATGTAACAGCGCATAAAAATACGCAGGTAATGCATATTTCGGGCGATTTTCATGTAAAAAATGGCGAAGGTATAGCGCGTGTTATTAAGCGTTTAGCGCCAGAGTTAAATGTTGTTTGGATATCGCCGGTAACAAGCGTGCAAGCTAATCAAACAGGGTATCAGTTGCAGGTTAATCCTTTGCCACCCCGTTATGTACAAAAAGAACATCAACAAGCGGCTTTTAAAGCTTTAGCCAAACGAGGCGAGCAAACGCATTGCCAATAATAAAATAGGGTGTATTACACAGTGTTAGTGCAATACACCCTTTGATATTTATTTAAGCGTAAATGTGCCTTTCATCATGGCGTAATGCCCAGGAAAAGAGCAAAAATACGTGTAGTTAGTCCCTGCTGTTAAGGCGCTAATATTAAAAGTAACTTGCGCTGATTTGCCACC
>NZ_AUTI01000094.1:0-1781 GCF_000497995.1 Pseudoalteromonas sp. TB25 | reverse complement strand
TGCGCGTGGTATTTTATATAACCCGCATTGGCCGTGGCATGTTGCTGCAGAGCTTGGTGCTACAGTGACTGCACCTAAACAGTATTTACGCTCAAGCCCACATGGGCAGCCATCCCCAATTAAGTAAAGTTTAGTTTTTTGTAAAAACCCAATCAGCGTTTGCTGGTTGGGTTTTATTATTTTTGTAAAGTAGGATACACATGACCCAAACAGGCGTTTCAGCGCAACCACTTAGCAATACACTCGTCACTATTATTGCTTTGTGCTGCGGCCTTATTGTTGCCAATATTTACTACGCTCAACCTATCATTGAGTTACTAGCACCAGAGGTGGGGTTAAGCTCGCATAGTGCCAGCCTTATCGTATCGCTTACACAAATAGGTTATGCCTTAGGTTTGTTTTTTTTAGTGCCTTTAGCTGACTTAATAGAAAACAAACGCTTAATGCTTATAACGCTCGCTGTGTCGTTTTTAAGTTTAGTGGGTACGGCATTGGCTGATTCACCTAATGTAATGCTTATTTTATGTTTGATGATAGGTATAAGCTCGGTGTCTGTTCAGGTTCTTATTCCGCTTGCTGCGCATTTATCGTCGGATGAAAAACGCGGACAGGTGCTTGGTAATATTATGGCAGGTTTGCTGTTAGGTATTTTGCTTGCAAGGCCAATATCGAGCTTAATAGCCGATCACTTTGGTTGGCGTGCTGTATTTTACTTTGCAGCAGGGTGTATGGTGTTTATTGCAGGCGTAATTTATTTTGCTATTCCAAGCAGGCAACCTACCCATAAAACAACGTATTTTAAGTTATTAAAATCGCTTAAACAGTTAATGATTAGCCAACCAGTGCTGCGCCAACGTTCACTTTTTCAAGCATTAATGTTTGCATCGTTCAGTTTATTTTGGACGAGCGTACCGGTTGTGCTTGCCCGTGAGTATGGTTTATCCCAATCAGAAATAGCATTGTTTGCACTAGTGGGCGCAGCAGGTGCTGTAGCAGCTCCCATTGTTGGGCGTTTGGCTGATAAGGGCTATACGCATCAGTTATCGTTACTGGCCAAACTCATTGCAGCACTGTGCTTTTTACCAAGCTTATTTGAGTTACCTTACGGCATTATAGTATTGGCATTAACCGGTGTGTTTATTGATTTTTCTGTGCAGGCCAATATGGTATTGGGTCAACGTGCAGTGTACGCACTAGAGCCACAAAGCCGTGCGCGTTTAAACGCTATTTACATGACGAGTATATTTGTAGGTGGCGCAGTAGGCTCGCTTATTGCCAGCCCATTATATGAAGCGTGCGGGTGGACAGGTATTGCTCTGGTCGCGACGGGCATGCCGCTTATTTCGTTGATTGGCTATTTGGTTACAACTAAAAAGCAAAGTAAGGCTGTGAGTTAAAAAATTACTGGATACAACACAATAAAGTCACCATGTTGCGTGGTGACTTTATTTAGATTATTTAGGTTATTTGGTAGTTAACTAAGTAGTCTGTTTTTTTGCGTTTGAAAACGAGCTACCAACAGAGGCAATAATTACCAGTAATATTGCCAGCCACTGCCAAATAGACAATAGTTCGCCTAATATGAGTAATCCGGCTAATGCTGCAATTGCGGGCTCTAAACTCATCATAATACTAAAGCCTTGCGACGACATATTACGCAAAGTGATCATTTCTAGGGTATACGGCAGGGCGCTTGAGAGTACTGCAATAGCAATACCTAATGGAATAATATCCCAACTGAATGAAGAGGCTTGCAAAATTCCGCCATAGGGCACAAGTAC
>NZ_AUTI01000093.1:0-2802 GCF_000497995.1 Pseudoalteromonas sp. TB25 | reverse complement strand
GAGCCGCTACATATAGCTTTTTAGGGATTAGATATTGTTGTGCTTCAAACACGAAGTACTCAACCGATGAGTCGCCTTCTATTACACTGTTTGAATCAAAAGTAGTGCCATTTTCATCAGCTATGCCGTTTGTACCAAAGTAGGTAATACCGGCAACTGCATTACCAGCGGCATCTGCAAATGTGTAATCATCAGACGATTTACCAACCATAAAAATTAAGCTAGTTTCGTCAGATGGTTGATAAGCTAAGTTAAGCTGGATGATTGATTGCTCAAGCCCTGGCATTGCGCCAACGTGAGTGTCACGCTCGTTTGAAGGTGACGCTGAGAAATTATAGTTTTCACCATCGCCAAAGCGATAGTTTGTTGTGGTTACACCATCAAGACTTGCTACGCCATTTTCAAAACGTAACTGGTCGCCCTGATTCGCTTTTAATAAGTTTAAGCCTGCTTTAAAGCCACCTTCAAATTCTAGAGTACCTTGAAGTCGGTAGTTATAACCTCTGTCTTCTTGAAATGCTTCACCGAAACTTGAAGTCGTAATGTGACCTGTAACATTATAAGCACGTACTACACCACTATCGAAAGTTTCGCTGTAACTTAGCTGTGCGCCGTTTTCTGCGGTTGCGTAATCGGTAATACCATTACCAATAAGTGCATTACTTTGGTTATCTGCGCCGTCTTGAAAGCCTTTAAATTGAAATGGTGAGCCACCAATATTACCCAAACGCAGTGTTAAATTTGCGTTTTCTTTTGGTGTGCCATATAGACCTAGTAAGTCAAATTCAACACCTGCAAAATCGTTGTGAAATGAAAAGTCACGATCTTCGCCACCAAAGTCATTAGGCTCTTCTGCAATATCTATATCGGCAGTGATGAACTCGTTAATATGAAATTTAAGCATTAGATTAGCTCTAATACGGCCAAATCCTGATTCTTGTTCTTCATCTTCTGGACGAAATGCACCATCTTTAGCCTGAATTGACTGAAAGTTTTGCATTAGTAAAAAGTCTACGTCAACGCGATCTAAATATTCAGAAATATCAGCCTGTGCTGGAGCCGATGTAGCCATAGCTGCCGCTATGAGAGAAATTGCAAATTTAGTCTTTTTATTATTCAACATAATAAGCTCTTTATTTAGTGTGGTGTGTGATGCCAACTTTATTAAATTGCATTTTCATTTAATGAAATTGGTATTAATTCAGTGTGTATAGATGAGGCTGACTGAGCAAAACATTAAGTGGTTAATGAAACTGCACTTGTGAGCATAAGCCCGTCTGCTGAGCATAATCACAGAATGAATTTAGAAGGTCAACGATTTTTTATTACAAAACGTTTACAAAAAATCGAATTCATATGTAAATATTTTTGAATCAATAAGTTAAGTAGCAAATTTGTTACATCAAATTTTGATGGAATGTTGTATTGGATTAAGGAATTTCTTATGAATACGTCATTATTGTTCATTACAATTAATGAAAATATAAGTTAGTAGAAGATATGAGAGCAGATAATCCTTTAAAAATACGTTGTTGGGCAAACCTATAAACAGTTTATTTATTGGTGTTTTTTAAGTAACGTTCTTGAGCTTATGATGGGGTTAGCTTAGTATTAAAGCACTTAGATGTATTCAAAATAGAAGTAACCTACATATGGAATTTGTTCGCCCGCTAGAGCCCATCCTCATTATTGATGACGTTAAGGAAATTCGTGATTATCTAAACCAAATTTTAACTGACTTAGGGTTTGAAGATATATTAGAAAGTGCTGATTTTAGCTCTGCCAAACCTATTATGGACAATAAACCGCCAGGCGTTATATTTGTAGATGTAGATTTACCAGACTCTAACGGTGCAGAGATATTGGAATACATTAATAGTGCTTACCCGCACACTCATGTTGTTATGTGTTCGGGCCACAATAGTCTCGAAAACGTACAAAACACGTGGGAAATGGGCGCTAAAGGTTTTATTGCAAAACCTTTTAATACAAAAAAAGTAGACACTGTAATGAAGCGTCTTGAAATAATAGAATAATAATAAGGTTAGCATGCATAGTACTGTTACTGCGATTATAGACGATCTTTCGAGTGTTATATTTGGTAAACAACAACAAATAAAACTGGCACTTACATGCTTATTTAGCGAAGGGCATTTACTCATTGAAGATTTGCCTGGCATGGGAAAAACCACTCTTTCTCATGCATTGTCAGCTGTGTTAGGCTTATCGTATCAGCGTATACAATTTACCAGTGATCTTCTCCCTGCTGATATTTTGGGTACTAACGTGTTTAATTCTACTGAGCACAGTTTTACGTTTCATAAAGGCCCTATTTTTAGCCAAGTTGTTTTAGCTGATGAAATAAACCGCGCAGGGCCCAAAACACAAAGTGCGTTGCTTGAAGCAATGGAAGAGCAACAAGTGACAGTTGATGGAAAAAAATATACGCTGCCAAATCCATTTTTTGTGATTGCAACACAAAACCCTCTTTACCAATCAGGTACCTACCCGTTACCTGAGTCGCAATTAGACCGATTTTTAATGCGCATTAGCTTAGGTTTTCCTCCTAAAGAAGCCGAAAAACGCTTAATTTTGAATATGCAAAAACGAGATTACAGCCAATTACCTAAGCGTATTAACCAACAAGAGTTAGCGGCAATTCAATCCCAGATAAGCCAAATTACTTTAAGTAGCCCGGTTATTGACTACATTATAGAGCTTGTTAATTACACACGCACAAGCAACGCTTTTGCATCATCGTTATCACCTCGTGCTAGTATGGCTCTGGCTAAAGCGGCTAGG
>NZ_AUTI01000092.1:0-1723 GCF_000497995.1 Pseudoalteromonas sp. TB25 | reverse complement strand
GCGAAAACTTAGGTGCAATTGAGTGCCTAAAGCAAGTCAATATGCGCAGCTATAAAAACAACCCAGGCATTATGATGGTGGCTGAGGAGTCAACAGCGTGGCCGGGCGTCACCCAAAGTGTTGAGCACAACGGCTTAGGCTTTGGCTATAAGTGGAATATGGGTTGGATGAACGATAGTTTGCATTACATGCAGCACGACCCTTTATACCGTCAGCATCATCATCACGAAATGACTTTTTCGATGGTATACGCTTTTAGTGAAAACTATATATTGCCATTAAGCCACGATGAAGTAGTCCACGGTAAAGGATCGTTAATTGAAAAAATGCCAGGCGATGATTGGCAGAAATTTGCAAATTTACGCGCTTACTACGCATTTATGTGGGCACATCCGGGTAAAAAACTCTTGTTTATGGGCGGTGAAATTGCACAGCGAAAAGAGTGGGGACACGATCATTCTATCGATTGGCATTTACTTGAGCACCAAAGCCATAACGGTATAAAGCACACCGTAAAAGCGCTAAATACTGTTTATAAAAACCAACCTGCGTTGTATGAGTTAGATTCGAGCGCGGCTGGTTTTACCTGGATAGATAACAATAATAATCAGCAGAGTATTTTAAGCTTTGTTCGCTATGCTAAAAACGCAAAAAACTTTGTGGTTGTTATTGCTAATTTTACCCCCGCTTCCTATGAAAACTACGTTATTGGCGTACCGAGTAAAGGGCGTTATAAAGTTGTTTTAAATACAGACGATACTCAGTTTTTTGGCTCTGGCGTTGAGGTAACTAAAGATTCATCGCAGATAGTTCAGGCAATAAACGAATCAAATCATGGCTTTAAACACAGTATTTCAATTGCCATTGGTGGCTTAACAACTATTTACTTACAAAAGGTTGATGATGAGTAACCGATTTGATGTAGCCCCCGGTAATGTAGAACCACTTGGTTCTAGTGTTATTAACTATGGGGTTAACTTCGCGCTTTATGCGCCAGGTGCAAGCCAAGCTTATGTATGCCTGTTTGATAAAAGTGGCCATTCAGAAATCCTAAAAATGGCGATGAATATTAACGAAGGGGGTATTTGGAGTATTCATATTTCGCCATTAAGCGCCGGCGCACTTTATGGCTTTAGAGTTGAGGGTGAATATAACCCTAAAAATGGTCAACTATTTAACGAAAATAAACTACTGATAGACCCATACGCAAAAGACTTATTTGGTGAGTTTACGTGGAGCGAACGCCATTATGGGCAAATGCCAATTGGCACTAAAAGCACCGTAAATAATGCCATTGATATACCTAAATCAAAAGTAGCTGCTCCTACGTTGTACGCGCATAAAAAGCCAAACCACCGTTGGTCAAACACGGTTATTTACGAGTGCCATGTGAAAGGTACAACGTGTCGTCATCCTAAAATACCTAAATCTCTACAAGGGAAGTTTTTAGGGTTAAGCCATCCAAGCTTTATTGAGCACTTACAAAGTTTTGGCGTTACAGCAGTTGAGCTTTTACCTGTTCACTCTTTTATTAGTGAGCAATTTTTAACAGGAAAAGGGCTGCAAAACTACTGGGGTTATAACACGCTTAACTTTTTTACCCCCCACAAAGACTATTTGGTAAACGACGATATAAACGAGTTTAAGCAAATGGTGCGCGAGCTTCATGCTGCCGACATAGAAGTTATTTTAGATGTTGTTTATAACCATACAGCAGAGGCGG
>NZ_AUTI01000091.1:0-4680 GCF_000497995.1 Pseudoalteromonas sp. TB25 | reverse complement strand
ACGTTTTATCGCTCCAGTAACCAATAATAGGCTGTACGATTAAGCCAGTAAGAGGGGCTGCAACCCATAGAATGGGAATATCATCAACTTGTGCGCCTAATGTTTGAAATATTCGGCTCACATTGCCGTTTTGTAGTGCAAAGCCAAATTGAATACCTAAAAAACCAAAGCACATATTCCATATTTGCCAAAAACTCAGGTTTGGTTTGTTGCTGTCATAATTATTATTTTGATTATTCATGATTAGCCTTATTAGTTAAAACTGCGCTGCTAAATGCATCAAGTGTGAGTGTGAAGCTTGCGCCTTGAGACCCTGATGTGATCTCGGTGCTGTGCTGCTCAAGTAAGTCATGCAATTGAGTGTGTTCGCTAAGTACCGCTAATTGCACTTTTGATAAATTAACCGTAATTGTCTGAGGTTGTTCACTAAAGTTACTTAATACGTACAGCGTTTGTTGGCCAAGTTTGCGCATAAAGCCAACAACTCGCTCGCTTCCTGTTACATTAAGCTCTGTCATTTCACCCCCAACCACAGCAGGTAAACTATTAAGTGACATAATGGCTTTATAGTAATCACGGAGTGCTACTTGTTCTTTTGTTAAATTAGCACCGTCAAACTTGCCGTTATTCATCCACGCTTGATGCGCCGGTACACCAATGTAATCAAAAATACTGGTGCGTGTAGCTGTGCCAAATCCTGCGTTTTCTGAGCCATCTTCTCCCACATCTTGACCAAAATATAATAACGTGGGTGCGCGGCTCATTAAGTTAGAAACCACCATAGCCGGTTTACCCCACGCAGCGTTACCTGCAAAATCAGGGCTCGCGATGCGTTGTTCGTCATGATTTTCTAAAAAGTGCAGCATGTGCGCTTCAATATCAGTAACTTGGCTTTGGGCAGCAAAAATAGCATTAGCAGCTTGCTTACCCTGCATAATGGCTTTTAGCGTGTCGTAAAAGCCCACTTTATCGTAAAGGTAGTCCATTTTACCTTGGTGAATATACGCACGGTACATTAGCGGGTTATACACTTCGGCTAACAAAAAGGCGTCGCTTTTTTGCATTTTTATCGACGAATTTAAAAAACTCCAAAACTCTACTGGCACCATTTCGGCCATGTCGTATCTAAAGCCATCAACGCCTTTATCGAGCCAAAAAAGTGCTATGTCTCTAAATTTGTACCAGCTGTTAGGAAGCTCTTTATCTTGCCAAAATGCATAATGAGCACGGTAGTCTTTATTTTTGTATTCACTTGGCAATTGAACAAAGTCGTAGCTGCCATCAGGCTTTACGCCATAATTTACTTTTACTGTTTCGTACCAATCGTTTATATCTGGTTTTGGTGCACGGGCACCATTACCTGTCCATTTAGCAGGTGTTTCATCAAAAAAGCCATCAGCTAATGGGCTTTCATTACCCCCTAATACTTTGTACTCTGGCGATGTTGGCACCTGAAAAGACTGCCCTGGTACGTAGTAAAAGTTGTTATTTTTATCGTACGCTTTAGTGGTGTCGTCTTGTGCGCCAAAGTCTTTAACGCCTTTAGGTTTGCCAAGGGATTGGTAGTTTCGTGCTACATGGTTAGGCACTATATCAATAATGACTTTCATGCCATGGTTATGTGTACGCTCAATAAGTGCGCCAAATTCATCCATTCGCTGAGTAACATTAACTGCTAAATCAGGATTTACATCGTAGTAATCCTTAATTGCGTACGGTGAACCTGCACGGCCCTTTACTACATCGGGGTCATCTTGCGAAATGCCATACTCGGTATAATCGCCCACTAGCGCATGATGTAAAACACCGGTATACCAAACATGGGTCGTACCCAATTCTTTAATACCTTTAAGTGCAGCATCGTTAAAGTCGGCAAATTTACCTACGCCATTTTGCTCTTTTGTACCCCAAGGCACATTCGCGGTCTGTGTGTTACCAAATAAGCGTGTAAATACTTGGTATACAACAGGCTTTGTTAACTCATTTTGCGTGTGTGCAGGTGGTTGCTGTTGTTCAGGTTTGTTATTTTCTGAACACCCTGTAGCAATAAGTGCACTACAAAGTACTGCGGATACATAAACTGATTTTTTCATTGTGTGTCTTTTTTGTCAGTATTGTTATTAACTTTATACTAAAGATTACTGCAGCAACCATACAGTTGCTGCATACGTATTCAAGTTACTATTGTGGCGTTTTTAAAAAGAGTACCGTTGCGCTCATCGCTGGTAATTCAATGGTTTTGCCCAGCTTTTGTGTTTTTTGAGTAAATAAATTAAATGCTGTTGTGCTGTTAGGCATCACCTCTTGCATATACTCAATGTTTTTTTGTAGCGTTTGTGTATTTTTATTCATAAATACCAACACAGTTTGCTCGTCGCTAATACGCGCATAACTATAAACCCCTTGTTGAGGCGTAAAATGTACAAGCTTTCCTTTATCTAATGCTGAGCTGTTTTTTCTAAAATTAAGCAGCGTACTGATGGTGTTATGCATGTCTTTTTGCTGTTTTGTTAATCCCTCTTTGGTAAAGGCATTACGTGTTTGGCCTTCAAATCCACCCGGGAAGTCGATTCTAATATCACCATGGTCTTTACTTGGGGTGTTATCCAATAGCACTTCCGTACCGTAATACATTTGCGCTATACCACGTGTGGTTAAAAATAACGTCATCGCCATTTTTGTTTTAGCTACGTCTTGGCCAAGTTCAGTATAAACACGGCTCATATCGTGGTTATCTGCAAATACCATAATGTTATCTGTATCTGGGTATAAAAAGTCATTAGCTAACGATTCATATACTTTAACCCAACCGGTATTCCAGCTTTCATCTTCATTTAGTGCTTGAATTACCGACTCTTGCAACGAAAAGTCCATCACGCTTGGTAAGCTTGATGTATAGCCATCTTGGTTATGTTTGCCACGTTGCCAGTAAGAGGCAATAGCAGGGTTTGACGTCCACTCTTCTCCAACAATATTAAAATTTGGGTACTCTTGCATTATGGCTTTTGTCCAATCACTCAAAAATGCTTTATCTGAATATGAGTAGGTATCAACTCGAATTCCGCTTAAATCAGCGTATTCTATCCACCAAATCGCATTTTGAATTAAATACTCGCTTAACAGTGGTTGGCGCTGATTTAAATCAGGCATGGTTTCTACAAACCACCCATCATTAAACTGGCGCTTGTCGTATTCACTGGCGTGTGGGTCTTGTATGGTTTGGCGCGCATGGCTGGTGGCATTTTTGCCTTTATTAAACTCACCATTAAAGTTAATCCAATCTTTAGTTGGCTTATCGTTAACCCAAGTATGCTCAGAGCCAAAATGGTTAAGAACCATATCCATTACCAGGCCTATGCCCTGCTCTTTTGCTTTTACCGAGAGCGTTTTATATAACTGGTTTGAGCCCATACGTGGGTCAACCTTATAAAAATCAGTAATTGCATAACCATGGTAAGAATAATTAGGCATATTGTTTTCAAGCACTGGGGTTAGCCAAAGCTGTGTTACGCCTAAATCGTTTAAATATGGAAGTGCGTTTATAACGCCTTGTATATCACCACCGTGGCGCCCGCCCTTTGTAGTAGGATCAGCGACTTCTAGCATGCTAGGGACAGTATCGTTTTGCTCATCACCATTAGCAAAGCGATCTGGGTTAATTAAATAAAGCGTATCAGCTGATGTAAACCCTTGGCGGTTTGCGCTGTTTTTATTACGTTCAAGTAGTGAAAACTCAAAATTTTGACTCGCTTCGCTGCTGTTAAACACAAGCGTTCCTGCTTTAGCGGTATCAGTAATAGTAATATTTAAAAATACATAATTTGGGTTATCTGTACGGGTTACTTTATTTAACTTAACACCATTGTATTTAGCTAATTTAATTTGCTCGTTTGCAATATTTTGCTCATGCACCATGATGGTTATGGTATTTTTGTTCATGCCAACCCACCAATTAGCAGGCTCAACGTTAAGTGCGTAGCTAATGGTTGGTAAAGTACAGGCACTTACAAGTAAAAGTGTGTTTAAAAATCGCATCATCAGGCCTTTTTAATTTTTGCTAAAAAATCTTTATGAGTGGGTAATTGATCTAATGTTGAGGTAATAAGCGTTTTTAATGTAGAAAATAAGTCGTTTAGTTGTTCACTGCTTAATGAGTCAACAATACTGTTGTAATCATCGGGGATGAGGCCTTGGCCAATAAATACCTGTTGCCAAGCAACTTCAGCAAATAGTTCATCGTTTTCGCGCACTACTTTGCCAGTTTCTTTAAATAATTTGAGCTTGTGGGCCAATGAGTGAGGAATGTCCATTTGCTTGCATTGTCGCCAAAAAGCAGAATCTTCTCGCTCAGTCAGTTTGTAATGCAAAATAATAAAATCGCGTATGTGCTCTATTTCTATCACGCTTTGCTTATTAAATTCAGTGACTAAAGTTTCGCTTATGCCATTGTGTGGAAACAGCTTTATTAAACGGGTTACTGCACTTTGTATTAAGTGGATACTAGTTGACTCTAACGGCTCTAAAAAGCCACTAGCAAGACCAACCGACACCACGTTTTTATGCCACTGCTTTAAGCGCCGTCCTGTTTTAAATTTTATAACACGTGGCGCCGTAATGGGCTCAGCGGGTAAATTATTTAATAATAACTGCGTTGCTGCATCGTCAGATAAATAACGGCTA
>NZ_AUTI01000090.1:0-1594 GCF_000497995.1 Pseudoalteromonas sp. TB25 | reverse complement strand
CCGCCTCTCCCTCCCCTGCAAATACAACAGGGTCTGGCAGGGTTGGGTCGGCTCCAACCACGCAACTTTCGTTATTTTCATCAGGTACTGTAGGTGCAGGGCACGATATAGGTTCGGGATCGACACATTGCGACCCCGCTTCATTAGGGACTTGTGGCACATTACAGGTAAGTAATGGTTCACCAGATTCAACATCATCTGTTCCACCACACGCTGCTAATAGCATTAACGCTAACGTTATTAGCAAATATTTAGACATAGTTATAATTTTCATTTTTAAACGCTCCGTTTGCTAATTAATGACTGTATGTAAAACCAAGGTAGAACTGACGACCAAAGTACTGAGTCGTCCCTGTTCGTTGCTCTGAGCCAAAGTAACTTTGGGTTGGTTCATCGGTTAAGTTATTAACTTGCAAAAGCATTGTTAGCGAGTCGCTAAAGCGATAAGAGGTTTGAAAGTCGACTACGGTTTCGGCATCAAAATTAACCACTTGCTCGTTAATGGCAACTTGCTCTGATACAAACTCATCGCGGTAACGCACATTAAGGCGGGTTTCAAAATCATCCATTGAGTAAAAAACCGTGGCATTAAACACGTTATTAGATAGCCCAGGTAAAGATTGCGCTAATGTGTTACCCCCTAAACTGGTAATCGATTCAATTTCACTTTCGGTGTATGAGTAACTTGCGTTAGCGCCTAAGCCATTAAATGGCGAAGGTAAAAAGCTAAACACTTGCGTATAAGCAAGCTCTAGCCCTCTAATGTAGCCACCTTCACCGTTATTCACTGCCGTGGTGTAAATACCGTTTGTTGTCGCAACTTGCTCGCCACTAACTGGGTCTTCTATTGAATCAGGTACGTTAAAGCCATTGCCTTTAAAGTCGAAGTTTTCGATTGATAAGGTTTCAACAAACGAGTCTATATTTTTATAAAATAACGCTGCTGCGATAGTGCCGTTACCTTCTTCAAAATAATATTCGTAAGATAAGTCGTATTGGTCGGCATAAAAGGGTTTTAAAAATGGGTTATTAGTACTTGAACCATTAATAACACCATCATCGCTTACGTTTGCACTGGCATCGCCCGCTAAGCGGTTAATTGGCGCACGCGACATTACTTTAGCCGCAGCAAAGCGCACAAGTGAATTATCGTTAAGTTGCAGATTTAAATTTAATGATGGTAAGTAGTCGGTGTATTTAGTGCCTAATACATTAGGCGCGTATAAATCATTTACAATGCCGTTCTCATCAACAATATTTTGCGCGCCTAAGCGCGCATCGCCTGCGACGTTCTCTAGTACCGTTGCTGATTGATCGGTTTCAACGCGGCGCACACCCACATTACCCGATAGGTCGAGCCCCCCTATTTGCGTGTTAATGTTTACCATAACGTACGCAGCTAGCACATCTTCAAACACCGAGCCGCTTTGTAGCACTGTCCACGAATAGTTAGTTGTGTAACCTTGCGCGTCGTCTACGCCATCGGCGTTGCCCCATGTTTGTACAGGCTCGGGCGTGCCATCTGGAAACCACGCATTGAGCGCTTTGTCTAAATCAATGGCTAAATACGATGGGAAATAACTAAACTCGCCCT
>NZ_AUTI01000089.1:0-1003 GCF_000497995.1 Pseudoalteromonas sp. TB25 | reverse complement strand
CTCTTTGTAGCCGCAGCTGGTAACGATACTATTGATAACGATGTTAACCCGCATTACCCATCTAACTACGAAAACGCAAGTGTATTATCGGTTGCAAGTACGGATCAAACCGATGGTATTTCATGGTTTTCACATTATGGTTTAACAAGCGTTGATATGGGCGCGCCGGGTAGTGCTATTTTATCAACTACACCAGGTGAGAGCTATGCATCTTACTCAGGCACATCTATGGCAACGCCACATGTAGCAGGTGCTGCAGCGTTAGTATTGTCAATTAATCCTGAGCTTAGCACTCAAGAGCTGAAAGATTTACTAATGAACTCTGGCGATGCAAATGCTGCGCTACAAGGTGTAACGGTTGCAGGTACTCGTCTTAATGTTAACCAAGCGCTTATTGATGCAGACCCTACACCTGGCTTTAAAATATCAGCCGATCCACTTACGCAACAAATTGAAGCAGGCCAAGCTACTAACTACACATTTACAATTGGTTCAATTGCCGAATGGGATGAAGAAGTAACGCTTGAGTTATCAACAACATTAGGCGGCGCTTATTTATCATCGCTTACAGCGCGCCCAGGCGATGAAGTAATGCTAAATGTTGAAACCGATACTAACACTCAGTGGGGCGAATACGAGCTTACTGTAACAGCTACAGCTGGTGATATTGTTAAAGAGCAGTCAGTTAAATTAATGGTTCAACCTGTTGGCTTAAACGACTTTACTTACAGCAGTAACACAAGTGTTGATATTCCTGATAACTCGCCAGTAGGTGCAGTGTCAGTAATTAATGTTCCTGATGACTTAACAGTATTTGGTACTACTGCTGATGTAGATATTTCGCATACTTACTCAGGCGACTTAGTGGTTAAGTTAGTATCTGCTCAAGGCACACAAGTAACGCTACAAAGCAATGTGGGTGGTTCAAACGACGACATAGTTAGAAGCTTTACTTCTGAATCATTTAACGGCGAAGTTGCTACAGGCGATTGGACACTACAAG
>NZ_AUTI01000088.1:0-5687 GCF_000497995.1 Pseudoalteromonas sp. TB25 | reverse complement strand
GCAGCCATGAAATTTTATTTAATCGTTGGCGGCAGTATTTTAGCTGCAATTGTAGGGGTTACTTTATATAGCGCTTTATATACGGTTAACGAAGTAGAGCAGGTTGTTATTACTCAGTTTGGTAAACCGGTTGGTGAGCCAATTAGAGAGGCGGGTATTCAACTCAAAATGCCATTTGTTCAGCAAGTTAATTTTATTGATAAGCGCGTGCTGGAATGGGAAGGAACACCTTCTGATATGCCGACCAAAGATAAGCTTTATATTTCTGTAAGTCTTTACGCGCGGTGGCAGGTTACCGATCCGTTGCAGTATTTTTTACGCTTAGGTGATGAGCGAAGCGCACAGTCTAGGCTCGATGATATTTTTGGCAGTGAAACGCGTAATGCAGTAGCCACACACGAATTAATCGAAATTATTCGTACAACGAAAGATCGCCAACCTTTGCGTGACTCGTCACTCACCGAGGCTGAAAAAGAGCAAAATATTGGTAGTTTAGTGCCTATAAGCATGGGACGCTTAGTTGTCGAGCAAGATATATTTAATGAGGCGGCAAAAAAAGTGCGCGTATTTGGTATTGAGCTTATGGATATTCGCTTTAAACGTATTAATTATAATGAAAGTGTACGCCCTAAAATCTATGAACGTATGATCAGCGAACGTCGTCAAATAGCAGAACGCTTTTTGTCAGAAGGAAAAGGCGAAGCTGCCCGTATACAAGGTAACAGAGAGCGAGACTTAGATAAAATTCAATCTGAAGCCTACCGAGCAGTAACAGAAATTAGAGGTAAAGCTGATGCTAAAGCAGCCGCTATTTACGCCTCAGCCTATAACAAAAATGATCAAGCAGTCGCATTTTATGCATTTACCCGTTCGTTGCAGGCGCTTGAACTTGCCCTTAGCAAAAACACAACATTGGTATTATCGACCGATAGTGAGCTATTTCAGTATTTACAACACACTCAGGCGAGTGAGCCTAATCCTAAAAATTAGCATGCTTCATATTTAAATATTGTATAGATATCATCAAACTTAGGAGCAATAAATGCAAATTGAAACAATTAGAGATGTACTCAATTGGACCGTTTTATTTCACAAAAACTTAAAAGATAGCCTAAACCAGAGCTCTAAACAAAATAAGGATGAGGGAGCACGAATGATGCTTCGCTACCTATCTGAGCATGAGGAGAGTTTAGAGAATATTGTACAAGGATTTGAAAATACGGCAGACGTAAAAGCGCTAAACACCTGGTGTTTTGATTACATCGAAAAGCACTCAATTATTGAGCGCGTTGATTGCAACTCACTCTTTGAAGAGCTAGATATCTCAGACATTATGGATAAAATAGTAAACCATCATGAACAAGTTATTGAGTTATACATTCATATATATTCTCGTGTAGATATCGAAAGCGCAAAAACGTTGCTTGATACAATAAAAGATATTGAAGAAAATGAGATCAAAAGAATTGTGCAATCGGCTAACCGATTTTCAGATATGTAATAGATAGGAAAAGCTGACAATATTTCTGAAAAATGTCAGTTTGACCAAAAATATGCTTAGCTAATTTTTTGTACTATAGAGCAACCAGTTAAATTTATTTTGTTACTGGAATATCATTTAATAGCTTTATGATAGCGCTGTTATTACCGAGTTTAGCTAAGTCTAATAGGTAGCTTTTTTCTAGCTCTTGCATTGACTGATCTGCTAATAATTCTTTTACCGATTGTTCTTCCCCATTTGCTATTGAAGTTTCTAAGGCTGCAAAGTTTGCGATTGAGTGTTGAATTTCATTAGTCATAATAAGTCCCGTTTGTTGTGATGCAAGGTGGAGCGAGTAATTGGATTAATTTATCATCGCTATTGACTAAATGCTGGTACAAAGACGACATTGTTTGCTGCACCAACTTTACACCTACTGAATCAATAGCGCACCATTAAAAATGTTCATAAAGTTTATCTTATTGCTGAATACATACACCAACATATATCAAGCAACGTTAATGGTCGGTTCGTCAACCCACATAGTCTAATAGTAGTGTTCGATTTTTTATAACAGGGAGTTGTCGCTATATTGTGGTGTAGATTATCTTTAATCTCCATCAATCATTATGGATATATATTAACTAAAGGCAGATAAATTTAAACTATGTGTGTTAGCGTACATATTCGCCTTGTTGTATTGAAGATTTTATTATTTCAGTGAAGTACAGCGGGAGTGTCGGCTTATATTAAAAGTGAATAAGCGTAAAAAGGCACCTTAAAATTCTTTAATAAAAATAGAACAATTTTTATTATCAAAAAGCAACGACCTTTCATTTCTAGCGCCCAATAACTGTATAAACAAATCCGAGTTTATTATTAAAACATCCTGACTTACATGCTTTTAAGCCATTACTTTGAGGTTTTATTAGTTATAAGTTGGGCATATAAAAAGGAAATTCACACTCGATGGGTCAATTGAAGAACACACTGCTTAATGCTTTAACTACTGATGCACAACACCGCATGTTTCCGCTTTTACAGCGAGTCAATTTATCCCTTGGAGAAGTTATTTATGAAACAAGTGAAAAGCTCGATTACGTTTATTTTCCAATAGATAGTATTGTTTCATTATTGTATGTGATGATTGATGGCTCATCTGCTGAAATATCAGTTATTGGTAATGAAGGGGTTGTAGGTATAGCTGTATTTATGGGGGGAGAAAGCACCCCTAATCGGGCTATTGTGCAAAGTGCTGGTACCGCTTATCGCTTACCCGCTTGTGAATTACGCAGGCAGTTTAACAGCGAGCCTGATATGCGTATGCTCATGTTACGTTACACGCAATCATTAATTACCCAAACGGCGCAAACCGCAGTTTGTAATCGTCATCATAGTATAGTGCAACAACTAAGCCGCTGGCTTTTGCTATCGATTGACCGTTTACCGAGTAACAATTTAATAATGACTCAAGAGCTAATAGCAAATATGTTAGGCGTAAGACGTGAAGGGGTAACTGAGGCCGCTGGTAAACTACAAAAACTAGGTGTTATCACTTATAAACGTGGTCATATTAGTGTGATAGACCGACCTCAATTAGAGCACCAATCTTGCGAGTGCTATGAGGTTGTAAAAAGAGAAGCAGATAGGTTGGAGTCTTATATGGAAAAAAAACCTAACACGAAAGAACCATCAATTATCAGTTAATATATTCTGGTATCTAATAAGTTTATTTATATAAAAATAAAATTCAGTAATAGCTTCAAAAAACACAGCCTAGCAAGTTGTTCACTGAGTCTGGGCTCTAAAATAAATTTATTAAATGACACGAACAAGTTTAGGTTACTGGTCACTTAATCTTCAATTGCAAAGTGGTAAATTTGTAAGCTAGGGAGTGCTTTTTCTTCGGTTTTTTATTACTTTGAAGTGGTACGACTGAGTGGATTCGAACTGCTGACCCTTGGACCGGGTGATCAAGAGCGGGTAGTGCTTTTTCTTTCAAATGTACTTTATTTATTTTACTTAAATGTTGGTACGACTGAGTGGATTCGAACTGCTGACCCTTGGACCGGGTGATCAAGAGTGGGTAGTGCTTTTTCTTAGGTTTTTTTAATTACTTTGAAGTGGTACGACTGAGTGGATTCGAACTGCTGACCCTTGGATCGGGTGATCAAGAGCGGGTAGTGCTTTTTCTTTCAAATGTACTTTATTTTACTTAAATGTTGGTACGACTGAGTGGATTCGAACTGCTGACCCTTGGACCGGGTGATTAAGAGTGGGTAGTGCTTTTTCTTAGGTTTTTTCATTACTTTGAAGTGGTACGACTGAGTGGATTCGAACCACCGACCCCTACCATGTCAAGGTAGTGCTCTAACCAACTGAGCTACAGTCGTACAATTTTTTTAGTTCTTAAATAGATTTACTCTTTAAGTTAAGAATAAATTTTGGTACGACTGAGTGGATTCGAACCACCGACCCCTACCATGTCAAGGTAGTGCTCTAACCAACTGAGCTACAGTCGTATTGCTTTATTTAAGTAAGTGTTAATTGCTTAACAACGGCGGCTAATATATAGCGTGGCGGTTGGTGAATCAAGCAAGTTTGTTGTTTTTGAGTTTATTTGCCGTTTTTTTATTCATATTGGGCTTATTTCACACGTTTTATAAAAACCTTGCCACCAAACCACATGCTTTTTAGCTGAGCTTTTAAGTAAGTTCAGTAAGTTACTTGTCGAGCCCGTTTTGACTAAGTTATTAATTTGAGGGCTTGAGATACTTTCGTTAAACCAAAGCTCATTATAAAGCGGTTGTAGTACCTCTAGATAACCAGTTAATTGCGCTTGATAGGGCTGAATTTCTTTTAGGTAAAACTTTTGAAATACGTTGCTTATGATTTTTGCGTTTTTATTATTTTTATCCTCTGGGCACAGCGTATTAAAGTTTAGTGTTTTTACAAACTGTGTAGCGTTGTTATTTAATACGACCTGCATGCGGACTGATTGAATGAGTGCTTGGTTAAATTGAAATTTATTAAGCTGCTCGAGTGCACTAAAAATAGAGTCGCTATTAATTTCACTAAATTCTTTAGCCTTAATTTGCTGCTTAATGAGTGCAAGTTGCTTTAGCGCAAATACGGTATCGCGAAAACCAGCGGGTTCAGTAGTGAGCTCGTTTGAGGTGAGTTGCCAGGTACGATTTAACTCAGGTTCTTTAAATAACATGGTATTAAAAAAGTACATTAGGTGTGTTTCTTTATAGTTTTTGGCTGCGAGTATTTTTGTGTAACTAGGGCTATTTTTATCAAGCGTATTTAAGCAAACCTGTGCACTTTTAATAAAGTTTATTTGATATTTTAATTGCCCAGCAGCACTGGCTGTTTTCCCTAATTGGTTGTTGTGCTCACTTATAAGTACGTTAAGCTTACATTGGCTAATGCCTGCAAGCTCAACAATACTCAGTGTTAAGTCACTTTGTGCTATTGGGGGAGGCTGCAGTAAAGGGAGTTGCTTGAGTGGCGTAGGCTGTGTTGGGCTTGCATTAACTGTGCTACTTAAGCGTTCAATATAAGTAGCGTTTACACTACTTTGTGGTTTGTTGCAGCCAGTAAGCATTAAAAAACACATTACCAACAAAGCAGCTGGTAATGATTTAAGGCTGAGCTTATTAGTTTTGATTGAGTGAATCACTGTTAGCAAATTCATATTTTAGACGCTTTCTTACTGTTAGCATTAATAAAATAGCAGCGACACTAAGGCCTACTATTATTCCAACCCAAAAGCCATGCGGCCCCATAGCTGGCACAATTATGTCTGTTCTTGCCAATACGTAACCTAAACAAAAGCCGATTAACCAATACGATATAAACGTAATATACGATATAGGCGTGGTGTATTTTAACCCACGAAGCATGCCATTTGCAGCAACCTGTAATGCATCGGGTAACTGGTAGACACACGCTAGTATCATAATTGATGAAGCTAGAGCCATTACAGCGGGACTGTCGGTATAAAGTTGGCTAATTAAATCACGACCTGTAAAAGTCATAAGTGCCAAAAATAGTGCAATTACAATAGCTAATATGTAACTAGTCGATACGGCAACTTTTAACTGCTGTAAATTATTTTGACCATATAGATTACCAATACGAATACTTATAGCGATAGAGAGGCTCAGCGGCATCATAAACAGCAATGTAGTTACACTGGCTG
>NZ_AUTI01000087.1:0-1600 GCF_000497995.1 Pseudoalteromonas sp. TB25 | reverse complement strand
CTGCCGTAATCACTGTATGCATGATGATAGCCACCACTTAAATTAGCCGAAAAACCATGTTTTAGCGCGTGTTCACTACTTTGGATGCTTGCCCCAACTGATAGTAATGTGCGCTCTACCAATTCATTTGAATAAGGAAAGCCCATTTTTTTTATGGCTTTATTGCTAAGAGTCCCATTTAAAAAGTCATCTATATAACGTTGGCTATGACATAGCGAAAGTTGAGATTTGGTTGCTTTTTTAGGCTCTTGAAAGTGAATAGCCGAAACACCTAGGTTTTCTATTTCTGTTTTAAGTAACTTATACTTTTGAATAGGGAATCGATGACGTTCTGGGAGTATAAGGTCTGAATACAATGGATGATAATAAAGCTGCATAGTAAAGTGCGCTTAACGCAGCTGCTGTTTTTCTACTTGTTGAATTTTATCTTCGGTGGCAGAAATTGCTTTTCTGCAGCGGCCTAATCGAGCGTGTGTGCTTAATATTTCAAGGTTAAGCTTTTGTGCTTTAGCAGGCGAGGCTTTATCCATTTGCATTTTTCGCTCTTCAATCATGAGCACTAAACGGCGTTCAAACTCATGGTTTTGTTTTAATTCGTCGTAAAGCTCATGGGATGATTGCATTATTTTTTGCACAGCTTGCTTATAAACGGTTTGCTTAGGGCGTGGTTTATAATGGCTTTTGTTTTCTTTAACCCAAATAGGCGTTGATTTAATAACATTGAATACAGCTTGTATTTGAGCAGCAATACGTTCAAGCGCGTAGGTATAAGCATGGCGATGCTCGCTTGGTGGTAACCTTGAAACTTCGTCTTCTATTTCTATTACGTAATCGACTAGGTTCATGCTTTTGGTACTAAAAACTGCGCGGTCAAACAAGCTAGGTTGTGCTTGCATGTAACGATTTTTAGAAAAAAGTTTAGCTTTATCAAATTGCTCAGCTTGTTGTTTTAGCGTTGCAACTTGTTGGCGTAGTTTATCTAAAGCCATTGAATGCATATTAAAAGTAAGCCTCGTAAATTAGTTTTAATGCTAAAAGTATAACCATAGTATTAAATACTGGGCGAATAAATTTGCTACCAAAACGTATTGCTGAATGCGCCCCAAACCATGCGCCTAGCATAATAAAAAAGCCCATTGTTATGCCAAGTAAAAAGTTTACAT
The DNA here is from genome assembly GCF_000497995.1 of Pseudoalteromonas sp. TB25. NCBI lineage: Bacteria > Pseudomonadati > Pseudomonadota > Gammaproteobacteria > Alteromonadales > Pseudoalteromonadaceae > Pseudoalteromonas > Pseudoalteromonas sp. TB25. The sequence goes on along the minus strand of NZ_AUTI01000087.1, from coordinate 437 downwards.
GGCCGAGTGCAACAAAGGTAATTAAAGATATAAAGTTAGACACAAAATTCATTGAACGCGCTAAACCACAGTTGAGTAGCAGGTTCATTTTGTAAAGCATGCCATTAGAAGCAGTCCAAAATGTACCCGTACCTGGGCCTGCTAAACCATCAAAAAAGCCTAATGCTAAACCTTGTAGCCATTGTTTTATTTTCATCGCTTTGTTTAGTTTAGGAAGTTCATCGCCTTCGGTGGTGCTTAAATTACCAAATAAGCTATAGCCAGCAACTAAAATAATAATAATGGGGAGTAGTTTGTTTAAAAAATCGATACTTAAATGATCAACAATAACAGTACCTATCAATGCACCTACTGCGGTAGCAATAATGGAGGCTGCCCAAAACTTAGGACTAAATAAGTTCTTTTTATAGTATGTATAGCTTGCCGTTAACGAGCCA
>NZ_AUTI01000086.1:0-1394 GCF_000497995.1 Pseudoalteromonas sp. TB25 | reverse complement strand
AACGCGCTGTTGCTGTCCAATACTCAGTGTCGCTACATCTTTATGGTGATACTGGGCAGTAAGGCCTAAAGCATTTAATAACCGTATCGCTTCTTTTTGTAAGGCAGAGTTTTTATTTGATGATTTCTTTAATATTTTTTGTTTTCGGCTTTTTGAAAACTCACACCCAAGCGTTATATTTTCAATAGGAGTTAAATAAGGAAGCAGGTTAAAGTTTTGAAAAATGTAGCCAATGTGATCCGCTCTAAAAACATCACGGGTGGTATTGCTTAATGTAGTTAGGTTTTGGTCTAAAATTGATACCTCACCGCTGGTGGCTGTATTAATGCCAGCAAGAATCGCTAATAAGGTCGATTTACCTGAGCCACTAGGACCGTGTAAAAAAATATGCTCACCTTTTTCTATAACTAACTCTTTTATGTTGAGCGTGGGTGAGCTATCGCTTTTATGCCACTTAAAAGTTACGTTTTTCAGGTTTATCATTATCCGATTACCAACCCCAGTAGTTTAGATCTTTACGCATTTTTAGCTGTCTTATTATATTTAATGGCTTGGGTTTTAGTTTTTCGTTACTTTGTAAAAATTCATTAGCTGCATTTAATACGCGTTGGCTAGATTGGCCATCGGTATACGGATGAAGTTCCTGGCAATAGCTTTCAATATTTTGCATTAAATCACTAGGTTTAGTAAGCACGTGTTCAATAGCTGCTTCTACTTCATCTGCGTCGGTAATATCAAGTAAATGAGGAAGTGGTTTTTGATTACAAAACGTGACTACCGGTTTACGTAGTAGTAAAAACATTAAAAGAACTGACGATGTATCGCACAGCATAACATCAGCAGCTTGCAGTAACGGCAAAACGTTATCGGTTTCAATAAATGTTAGATTTTCGTTACTCAGCGCTTTATATTTATTAACCCATTCGGCAGGCATTTTAGGATGAAACTGCATCAAAATACGCCACTTACCTTGCTCACTAAAATGTTTTATTTGCTCATATAATTTAGGAGCAAGTGATAGCTTTCGTGAGAAAGTAGAGCATATAAGTAAAGTAGGGCGAGGGTCGTCGCTTACATAAGGATTATTTGAAGTGTTACTAAAAAGTGGATCGAGTGTTGGCCAGCCAGTTTCAGTTACTTTAAAGAAACCATGCTGCTTAGCTAGCTCTTTAAATCGGGTTGTTGTATTTGGGCCTTGCGTACAATATAAATCGTAACAACCACGAATAGTAAAATGACCACGATTACCTTCAGAGCTGCGCTTTTCAGAATTAAAACCATGAAATACAGCTACTTTTTTACCTGGAATAAAGCTAGGTACTATATTACCCGGTATAAACGTAATGTTTGGAGCCCAGCTTTTTACATCTTTTATGGTATGTAAACGTGGCTCG
>NZ_AUTI01000085.1:0-6373 GCF_000497995.1 Pseudoalteromonas sp. TB25 | reverse complement strand
GGCTTGTTTAAACTCAGGGCTTTTCCATGCATTAATCTCACCAGCACGCTCTATTATATCATCGCCTAAAATATCAGTAATTTCAGTCATGATAGGCCCGTTAGGTCCATCAGGCATACTGGCAGTAATAATGGATGGCATGCCCACGGTTTTTGCTAATGAACACAACCCCTTGATATTTTGTGTCATCAAATGCGGATCTTGGTCTCTACAACTAACCAATAAGCCTGTTTGATGGTCTATCATTGCCAAAACGGCGTTATCTATAGTTAGCATTTCAGTAAACTTATTCATTTCTTTCTCCTGATGGTTTGTAATTATTGATGTACGACTATCATGTTAAGTGGCGTAATTGCTTTTACTTCAGCATCAATGCTTCGAATTAGGTCGCCGTCTTGAACAGCCTGTCTGTCATTGGCTTCAGTAAATTCAGCGCTTCCATCTGTTACGTATACCAAAGACTCATTTGGTAATTGAATGCTTTTGCCGACATCAAGTTTTATGATGTCGATAATTGTCGAGCTATTGAATGTGTCGGACTGCTCTTTGCTCCCCCCATAGATGCGTGTTACACCTTGAGCTTTTGGCGAGTAATATTTGTAACCCGCTGGTTGGCCCTTCTCTTCAGGCAATGCCCATAGTTGTATCATTCGATTTCTTTGGCTGTCGGGGTTGATTTCATTATGCGAAAAGCCCTCTCCACCAGCCCGCTGCACCTGCACATCTCCCTTTTCAAGACCTTGACCGTTTTCCAACGATCCTTCGTGGCTAACTTGACCATCAATCATCACCGAAATTACATCAATCTCCATATGCGAATGCATACCTGTTTCACCATGTGGGTTAAACTGTGCATCAGCCAAATAAACAAAATTGCCTAAGCCTTCTGATGTTTCAGGTGATTTGCGTTGCCCAAAAAGCTGTGTGTCTGTCACTAATCGATGTTCGCGTAAACCTGCAAAACCTCCCAAAGTGAGGGTGTTTTTTGAAAGTATATGCATTTCATACTCCTGTCATATCAGTTAATAAAGTAATCATAGGCGCTATTTACTGTTTTATATATAAGGGCTTTTTGATAAGATAATTCCACTTTCAACAACAATTAGAAATTATATGAATTATGATGTGGATGACCTGTTAGTTTTCCTTGCAGTGGTTGAGGCTGGTAGTTTTACTGTTGGTGCTAAACGTTTAGGCATACCTAAAGCTAATGTTAGTCGCAAGGTATCTCGGTTGGAGCAAAAATTAGGGGTGACACTGCTTGAAAGGTCAACACGCTCACAAAATTTAACAGAGGTAGGTACACGCTTTCTAACACATTGCAAACGCATTCGTGAGGAAATCGATTTAGCTGATGCTACCGTTTCTGAAATACTTCACAGTTATAAAGGCACGATAAGAATTGGCGCATCGGTGACTATAGGTCAGCAAATCATCAAACCGGTTATCTCTTCATTTTTACGTAAATACCCCGATATCAATATAGAACTAAGTTTAGCTAATCACCAAGTTGATCTTATTGAAGAGGGCTTTGATCTTTTAATTCGGATTGGTGACTTAGATGATTCACGTTTAATTGGTAAACGATTAGGAAGTGCTCAAAGAAAATTCTATGCAAGCCCTTCCTATTTAAAGCTTAACAATGAGCCCAAAGAAATTGGTGAGCTGTGTAATCATCACTTATTGTTAATGCGTATGCTTGGTAGCGATAATAAGGTAGAGCTTATATCAAAGGAAAAAAAAGAAATAGTTCAGCTAAATCCAAGGCTTGCTGTTGATGATTTTTCTGTCGTAAAGCAGGCGACTATTGACGGTGAAGGTATTGCACTCTTACCCAGCTATATGTGTAAAAAAGCAATCAGCAATGCAGAATTAATCAACATCCTTCCCAAATGGGGTATGAGTGATATCGATGTTTATGTGCTATATCCAAAGCATCGCGCAAAGATACCTAAAGTGAAAGCTTTTCTTAACTTTACAACAGATACTTTTTTAAAAAAATTATCACGCTGAAGGACTGCTTTGACAGTACATTTTTCTTTGAAGGTATCATTACTGAGTGATGGTTATGTGCTGAGCTGACGCTCATAAACTTAGTCACTTTTTATATACGTTTCTCAACTTTCCAAGGAAAATTTAAGCGGTTTTCACCTGCCCAGTAAAGTTGGATTTTATTACCAGGCGGATCTTTAAGTATTGCTTCTTTCCACAGGTACCGTTGCTCTGTCGGCTGTTGTTCAAACTGAAAACCTTTTTTTGTCAACTCAGTACACAGTTCATCAAGTTTTTCATGCTCGAAGTAAATCACAGAACTGTTTTCAAATTCACTGGATTCGAGTGGTAAGGAAAAAGTAGAATTCCCATCTGGGAAAGAAAACTTGTGTAATGGGGCGGATCGACAATTTGAGTGAAGCCGAGTTTTAGATAAAAGTTAGCAGCAACATCCATATCTTTTACTGGTAAGGTAACCTGGTTAAATTTCATTCAAACTCCTAGCGTATAACTTTTCAATAACGAGCGCAAACACCAAAGCCGCCCTGCGTGTATGCGTCCCTGTGAACGTAGTGAGCGAGCTTATTAAGTTGTTATGCATGTTTATATACAGAGTGAGTTGTGTTTTTAAAACAGTGTAAGGCGATAAAGGCCCCTAAAGTTAAACTAGCCACACTGCACAAATAATTTAAGCCATAGATTATCGTTTACATTCGGCTCTCACTGTCGAGAAAAACATAACACGAGGAAATTATGTAAAGTAAAGCTATAACAGAGCTCCCAATTTTATAGGAAATCTTTGACGTGTTAAAAGCAGCGAACAGCAATGCTACTGAAAAAAACACACTTGAAAATGCTCCGATGTAATAAGCTGAATCTTGGAATTGATAACCTAATTCTTCATTTTGTAACATGACAAAAGGGGATATGAAACCGGTTAATTCGGCTAGAATTGGTCCACTAAATAGTCCAAAAATTAAAATTTTAAGAGCACGGATCACTACACCTCCTTCTAAATGTATAACAACTTTATCAGAGGACACCTCCCTATTTTAGCGCGAAGACATCCTTATTTTGTGAACTTATATTAATAGCAAATAGTGTAAGTTATTACCAGTTATAAGTATTATGCTTATTTAAACATGTGAAAAAGGGAAAGTATTCTTTTATTATTACGAAGACAATTACAACCCACCTGAATGTCTGGTTATCGCTCAAGGCTGCCTATAGTTACTCTGTTTTATCTTTAAACTCACACAAGTCTTCAATAATACAGCTGCCACATTTAGGTTTACGTGCTACGCAGGTGTAGCGCCCGTGTAGTATTAGCCAATGGTGAACGTCTACTTTAAATTCTTTTGGTACAACCTTTTCAAGCTTTTGTTCTACAGCGACAACATCTTTACCCATGGCAAGCTTGGTACGGTTAGATACACGAAATATATGTGTATCCACGGCTATTACAGGCCAGCCAAAGGCTGTGTTGAGTACAACATTAGCGGTTTTACGGCCAACGCCTGGTAGGGCTTCTAGGGCTTCACGATTTTCTGGCACGATGCTGTTATGTTCATCTACCAATATTTGGCACATTTTGTACACGTTGGCAGCTTTAGAGTTAAATAAGCCGATGGTTTTTATATAATCACGCAGTGTATCGTGACCTAAATCTAAAATGGCTTGTGGTGTATTAGCAACAGGGAACAACTTTCGAGTGGCTTTATTAACGCCTACATCAGTTGCTTGTGCTGAGAGTGTTACTGCTACGAGTAACTCAAACGGGCTTGAATATTCAAGCTCTGTAACTGGGTGCGGGTTATCGTCGCGCAGGCGCGACAGTATTTGGTGACGTTTTTCTTTATTCATGCAACTTAAAACGTATTAGTGCTAATTGTTGCTCTAATACGTTTTCCCCTTAAGTTAAGCTAGTAACACGTGCTCGAGGGCCTTTTTCAGCCTCTGGCGGTGCAACTTGTTTTGATTTTATTTGTGCGTCAATTACGTTTTTTGCAGCAATAAGTAGCCCAAGCCCTAAAAAGGCACCCGGTGGTAAAATTGCCAGTAAAAATTGATTATCAAAATTAAATACTTCTATGCGCATGCTCTGTGCCCATGGGCCAAGTAATAAATCGGCTCCGTCAAACAGTGTACCTTGGCCAATTAATTCGCGCATAGCTCCTAACACTAACAATACAGCCATAAAGCCTAAGCCCATCATTAAGCCGTCAAATGCTGATAAATGAACAGGATTTTTAGAGGCGTATGCTTCGGCGCGGCCAATAATGGCGCAGTTAGTTACAATCAACGGGATAAAAATTCCCAATGATTGATATAAACCAAAGGTATAAGCGTTCATAAGTAATTGAACTATTGTTACAAAGCCCGCGATGATCATTACAAATACAGGTATACGGATATCTTTTGGCACCCAGTTACGCACAATCGATACGGTAACATTTGAGCCTATTAGTACGAGTAAAGTTGCTAAGCCTAAACCTAAGGCATTTGTTACAGTTGAGGTAACGGCAAGTAAAGGGCATAAACCTAAAAGCTGTACAAGGGCAGGGTTATTTACCCATACACCTTCTTTGTATAATGTTTTTAACTCACTCATTTAGCTACCTCCATACATTCGGCATTAGGTGCTGCAAAAATATCATCAAAATTAGTTTGTGCGAACAATACGGCATTTTTAACAGAGCCCACAACAGCACGTGGTGTTATGGTCGCGCCTGTAAATTGATCAAACTGGCCGCCATCTTTTTTAACAGCCCAGCGAGCGTCTTCTTCGCCTTCAACCGTTAAGCTTTTAAATGTTGTGATCCAAATTGATTTTTTAACTTCTACTTTGTCGCCTAAACCAGGAGTTTCTTCGTGTTTAGTCGTACGCACGCCAGCAATAGTGCCATCACTCAATACAGCTGTTAATAAGTTAATATCGCCACTGTAGCCGTTTGGCGTAACATGCCTAATAACAACAGCGACTGGTTTATTGTTTTTACGAGCACGGTAAATTACTTGGTTTGCGTGTGGGCCTAGTTTTTCGTCAGTAATAATTACGCAATCTTGTGATAATTGATTGTCGTACGATTTTGGGTCGAGCACTTCTTGTAGCTGCGCAGTAAGTTGCAGTTGTTCTTGCTCTGCAATTTTATCGGCAGTAAGCGCGTTGATAGAGGCAACTAAGCCCGTTGTTGCTAACGCAAACGCAGTTAAAATAGCACCATTTTTAGCCATTGACGAAATGATCATTTTACTGCTCCATGGCCATAAGTACGTGGCTGTGTGTAGTAGTCTATTAGCGGGACTGCAATATTAATCAGTAATACGCTAAATGCGATAGCATCAGGAAAACCACCAAAGGTACGAATTAAATAAATTAGTAAGCCAATTAGTGCGCCATAAATTAAGCGCCCTTTGTTAGTTGTTGCTGCAGATACCGGATCGGTCGCTATAAAAAAGGCTCCCATCATAGTGGCACCACTTAATAAGTGAAATAGGGTGCCCGGCTCTGTACCAGGTGATGCGATATATCCAATAGCACTACATACAGCTAAAGTTGCGATAAAACTGACAGGAATATGCCAGTTAATTATTTTTGCTTTTAGTAAGTATAAACCACCCACTAAATAGCCTAAATTAACCCATGCCCAACCAAGGCCAGCCCATTCGTTAAATATTGGCTTTTGCATGCTCTCGGTAACGGTTAAACCGTGGGCTATGTCTGTTTTAACAGTATCCAGTGGTGTTGCCATTGTTAGGCCATCAACCCCTGCGCGTACTTGATCTAGGCTAAACCCAGAGGCCGTAAAATCGGTAAATATTAGCCTTAGCTGATCAGCAAAGCCTATTGGCGTATTTATTAAATCAGTGACAGGCAACCATGCGGTCATTTGTACCGGAAACGAAACTAAAAGCAGTACATAAGCCGCCATTGCTGGATTGAATAAGTTAAACCCGAGGCCGCCATAAAGCTGTTTAACTATAACAATAGAAAATAAACAGCCAATAACGATTATCCACCAAGGGGCAAGTGGAGGGATACTCAATGCCAATAACACGGCAGTAAGCCACGCACTGCCATCACTTAATGCAGGCCAAACAGGGCGCTTTCGTATTAGCATTATTGCAGCTTCAAATACGCTTACAACAACAAGCGCTAGTACCAGTTGAATAAGGACACCTGTTCCAAAAAAGAAAACTTGAGCAATTAGCCCAGGAATACACGCAGCAATAACGCTAAGCATTAATCGCGTTAACGATTTATGGCTGTGATTATGCGGCGAACTGGCCATGGTTAATTTCATGACTGATTATTTCCTTCTTTTTGTAACTTTTTAGCTTTTGCTCTCGCAATTGCAGCAGCCACGGCGGCTTTTTTCTT